>DATJKD010000119.1:0-6441 GCA_035491795.1 Steroidobacteraceae bacterium
CGTGCAAAACCTGGTCGGTGAGCTCTACACGCCGGAGCTCGGAGAGCAGGCGCGCGTCACCGCCGGCGCACGCGTCGAACGCGCCCTGCGACCGGGGCAGATCGTGACCATGGAATTTCGCGCGGACCGACTGAGCTTCACGCTCGACGAGAAGGGCCGGATCTCACAGGTGAACTGCGGCTGAGATACCGGGACGCTTCCCTAATCCAAAGGAAGCGTAGGCTATTCGCTGTCAGGTCGGTGCGTCCGACTGACGGAGCTTCTGGATCACTTCCTCGTAATATGGACGGTCCTTCAGGCTCGCGTACTCGCCGGGGAAGCAGATCGTCGTCAGCTCGGCGAAATCGTCGACCCAGTTGGTGAGCGCGACCGCGCAGCGCCAGCCGTTCGGCAGCCGCGTGTTATCGATAATCGGAAAATCGTAGAAGCCGACATCGAAGGTCGTATTCAGCGTCTGAGCGTCCGTCCCGTTGCAGGCGCTCGCCTCGAGCCGCACGCGGATGTTGCGCGTGCGCCGGTCGGCTGAGCGCAGCAGCACGCCGATGTCGCACTTGTGCTCGCCGATCGTGAGCGTCTGCGGCTCGGGGGTCAGCGGGACGCTGCCGTTACCCGCAGCGTCGAGCTCCGCGAGGTCTACCGGCCGACTGAACCGCGCGCCACGGCCCTGCAGCGTGAAGAGCTGTTTCGAGGTGACCTCGCGCGCGAGATTCTCGATGCGCGCCAGGAGCTCCTGCTGCTCGGAGCCCTCCGGCCGCCTGAGGAGCTTGCGCTGCAGATCGTGGAACAGTGGTCGGAGATCGAGCGAATCGTGGAAGTTGTTCGACAGCAGCTCGAGCTGCAGGACTTTCGCGTCGAGATCGGTCGGGCTCGCCTGCAGATATTCCTGCAGGATCGCTCCGAGCACGTCCTTGCGGAGTGTCGATTCCGCGACCTCGCGCTGGCTCATCAGCTCGGAGTAGAGGCGCGAGTTCGAATCGCGCGACTGGCGTTCCTCGAGGGCACGCGAACCGGTGACACCGAGGAACGCGACCGCCATCGCAGTCAGCAGGCCGCCGACGGGCTGCAGCAGCACGCCGAACTTGTCCCAGGCATCCTTCTGCTTTGGAGGGTCCGCCATCGCGTCGTGCCTCCCGCGGTCAGCCGCGCTTCGCCGTCAGCTTGCCGTCCGCACCTACAGCCAGGACCACATCGGACTGCGTCGCATCGTCGAACGACACCACGTTCATCGTCGCCGACTTTCCATCTTGCGTGACCGTGAGCGTGCACTTGCCGGTCTGAGCGATGACCAGCCGGTAGGACCCCTTCGCGTCGGTCTTTACCGGACCGTAGGCCTGATCGCCGCACTTGGCGCCGACTTCCGCACCTTTAACGACGCCCGACGCGCCCTTGACCGTGCCGAAGACTTCGCCGGCGCCGGCTGCGCTCGAAACCAGGCTTGTAGCGATTGCAAACGCAATGAGTTTGTTCATGGGGGCATCCTTGATGCGCAGAGTGCGGTAAGACTACCGTATCCGCGCCGGAGTTCCATCGCACGGCTCCGGTCCGTCCAGGAAGGTGGCTCAATGTCGGTCAGAATCGTTCGGCTGGGAAGTCCGCGCCTCGCGGGGGAGGGTCTGCGCATCGGCACGGTGCGTCGCCCGCCGCGCGGCGTGCCGAAATCCGAGTACGCGAAGCGCGACCTCTACGATGTCTGGCTGCCGAACCTGGCGCCCAGCGAATCGCTGCTCAAGCTGGCGCAGGAGGCGGCCGCGGGCGACGACGCGCGGGCCTGGCGCGGCTTCGTGCGACGCTATCACGCCGAGATGAAGACGCCTGAGAACCGCGCGCTCCTCGAAACGCTCGCCGCCCTGTCGCATCACGCCGCCTTTTCAGTCGGCTGCTACTGCGAGGACGAGGCGCGGTGTCACCGTTCGGTGCTGCGCGAACTGCTGACCGCGCGCGGCGCGGCAATCGCACGAGACTGATTCGGCTCATCGCAGGGTTCCCGCCAGCACCACCCCTGGCAGCGCCGGGTCGTCGGGGTCCGTGACCAGCAACAGGTGGATGATTCCACCGTCGAGTCGTGCTACGACGCCTTCGATCTTGTGACAGTGCTCGAGCTGCTCGAGTGCGCACACCCGTCCATCTTTGTCCACGAGACCGACAGCGGCGCCCAGACACGGGCCGTCCTCGTAGCTGTCTTCCGTATCCTCGGCCACGGCCGTGAATACAAAGCGGCCGTCGGGCAAGGCGGCACCATCGGTGAAACAGAGCGGCACGCCGCGGATCGCACCAAGGTCGAACGGCCTGATGTCCAGGGGCGGTGTTGCCATGATCGGGCGCCCTTCGGCCAGCGCATCGAGCGCTGTGCGCAGCGGGAGGCTGATGCAGGCGTTGGTCGCATCGCGTTTGTTGCCCCGATGCAGAAGGCAGAAATGCTCGGCTGTGGTGAACGCGCCCTCGACATTGAGCGCGGGCAGATGAGTCCGTAACGCCGAGTAGAGTCGGTGCAGGTTGACCTGGATGGCAGGCTCGCCTGCGAGGCCCCAGGCGTCGAGCTCGATCAACGCGCCCACCTCGCGGTTGGGCCTCGATCCCGAACCGAGCGCGAACAGCGCACCGTGCGGAAATTCCATCATGCCGGGCAGTCGCGTCAGCGCTTCCAGGTCTGCCTTCGCGGCCTTGCGCTCCAGGGCCCCGTCCGGCAGGCGGCCAGGCAGCACGGTCAGCAACGTGCCAGGCTCGCTGCCCTCGGCGGAAAACACGCCGAGTTGATGCTCATCGTCCGCGATGACGTAGAGACGATCCTCGACGCGCACCAGCCCACTGGCCGCGCTCAAGTGACGAGGACGTCCCGGTGCCGGCGCGGTGCGCAGAGCCAGCTCGCGAAGCTTCTCCAGACGGATCATATGGGTCGCCTACGACTCTCGGTGCAGTGAATCCCGAAATCAGTGGGTCGTCGGCAGTGCGACGATGCGCAGGGCATCCACCACCAGTGTCCCGGTTCCGGCGTTCCGTACTGTAACGACGAGCTCGGCCCCGGCGGCCTCAACCGTGCCCAGCGGCAGCCAGCGCGCGTTCCAGCGTCGCTGGTCGAGCATCGCCAGTGGTGAGTCTGCGGTTCCTCCTGTCGAGTAGACAGCGTTGGTCGCCTGGCCCTCCGCCGCGGGATACCACACCGCGAGCTCGTAGTGCCCGGGCCCCGGCAACTGCAAATGCCAGGAGAACTCGGCGCCGGCGGAGTCGCTCTCGTAGATAGCGCCGGAGCTCGAGCGTGCGCCGCGGCGCGCGACCCGACGCCAGGCCGTCGGCGCGTCAGTCGTATCCGTTGCCGCGGAAATCCGCGCCCATGCGTCGGCGTTGCGGTCCGCGGACGGCAACGAGGCAAGTAGTTCCTCGACAAACCCACCGAGCGTGCCGACGTCGTGCGGCGGATCTTCCTTATCCAGCCCGTTGCTGAACGCCGCGATCACGAATCGTCGACCGTCGGGCAGCGCGAAGGCGGCGATCTCCTCCAGCGTGTCGTATGCAAGCCCGTTCTTGGCGCGAAAGTCGGTGCCCGGCGGGAGCCCGCGACCGTAGCCGCCGTGACCACCGTAGCGCTCTCGCTGCAGCAGGCTCTTCATGTAGTTCGTCGCCTGCGGCTCGATCACGCCTTCCTCGATCGCGAGCATGAGCCGTGCGGAATCGTCCGGCGCCAGCGCGTTGCGGCCGATGCGCTCGATCGAGAGTTTTTCGAAGCCGACCGGCTCCTCGCCCGAGTTCGTCGGCCAGGTCTTGTTGAGCACGCGCTGACCGCCCAGCAGTCCGTACCCGGCCAAGAGGTGCTCGGTATAACGCCGCTTGGCAAGCCACGCTTCGAACTCGGCATCCGTGCCGGACTCGAGATTGGGCGCACCAGAGAGCGCATCGACGACCCGGCCGGTCGCGACGTTGTCCGACTCGACCACCATCGGCCGCACGTCGGCGTCGAGGCAATCGGGCGGCCGGCTGCGTTCGGCGCACCAATGCACCGCTGCAACGAGGTACGCGAGCTTGACCGTGCTCGCGGGGTACGCGAGGGCGCTGCCGCCGAAGCTTCCGCGCCGCCAGCCACCGCTGCCGTCGAAGCGAAGCACGGTGACATCGAAGCGGTCGAACGGCTGGCGTGCGAGAAAGCGCTCCCGCGCGGTGACGACTGCGTGGGAGAGTGCCGCATCGTCGATGATCGCCGGCATTGCGACGGGCGTCGCGGCGGTGCCGGTACAGGTCAGCTGCGCGCAGGTCGCGAGCAACACGATCCGAGCCAGCGCGATCGGTCGGCGGCGCGTGAGCTCAGGCAGCGGGCTGCCCGCCCCGGAGCGCGAACTTCTGAACTTTCCCCGCAGCGTTGGTGGGCAATGCATCGACGAACTCGATCCGCCTCGGCACCTTGTAATTGGCCATGTTATCCCGGCACCAGGCGAGGAGGCCGGCCTCGTCGAGTGCCGTGCCCGTACGCCTGATCACAAAGGCCTGCCCGACCTCGCCGAGGCGCGGATCGGGGATGCCGATCACCGCCACCTGCGCAACCCCGGGATGCGCCGCCATGATCTTCTCGATCTCCGCGGGGTAGCAGTTGAAGCCGCCCGCGATGTACATGTCCTTGCGGCGATCGGTGATGCGCAGATACCCCTCGGCGTCGAGCACGCCGACATCACCGGTGTGCAGCCAGCCATCCGGGTCGACCGTCTCTGCGGTTGCGACTGGGTCATCGAGATAGCCGCGCATCACGTTGTAGCCGCGCACGAGTACCTCGCCGGGCTCACCGCGCGCAACCATGCGGCCTTGCTCGTCGACGCAACGCACTTCGACACCGGGAATCGGCACGCCGCAGGTGAGCGCGATGCGCTCGACGCTGTCGCCGGGACGGCACATGGTGACGATGCCCATGCTCTCCGTGAGCCCATAGCCGGTGACCACGGTCTCGAAGCCGAGCACGCTCAGCATTTTCTCGATCAGCGACGGCGGTACCGTGGCCGCGCCCGTGACAGCGAGCCGGAGCGACGAAATGTCGTGCCGCCCCAGCGCCTCGTGCGCTAGCAGGGTCTGGAAGAGCGTGGGCGGCCCGGGCAACACGGTGATCCGTTCGCGCTCGATGCGCGCCAGCGCCGCGCCTGCATCGAACACGGCGAGCGGCGAGATACGCGCACCGGTGATCAGGCAGGCGAGCCAGCCCGCCTTGTAGCCAAAGGCATGAAAAAACGGGTTGACGATCAGGTACCGGTCACCTCGCCTCAAGCCCACGGACTCGCTCCACGCCGTGAAGGCACGGACGTTCTGCTCGTGCGCGGACATCACGCCCTTCGGCCGGCCGGTCGTGCCGGAGGTGAACATGATGTCGGCGAGATCCTGGCCGCGGAGTGTCGCGCGCAGCCGGAGCGGCTCGTCGTGCGGGATCCCGCGACCGCGATCCAGGAAATCGCGCCAAGCCAGCGTTTGCCGGGCGCGGCCGGTCTCTGGCACGCTGGCGGCATCGAAGAGCACGGTGAGCGCCAGATCGGGGAGGTCCTCCGCGTCCAGCAGTTCCGGGTAGCGGGTGCCCAGGAACTCATCCACCGTCAGGAGTACCCGCGCGCGGCCGCGCCGCAGGATGTCGCCTGCTTCCCGGCCCTTGAGCCGGGTGTTGAGCGGGATGATCGCGGCGCCCGCGGTCTGCGCACCGATGGCCGCGATGATCCAGGCCGCCTGATTTGGCGCCCAGATCGCCACGCGATCACCGGGGCGAACGCCGGCCGCAACAAAGGCTGCCGCCGCCTCGAGGCTCGCCGCCTCCAGACCGGCAAAGCTCAGAGTGAACGAGCCGTCCTCGACGGCGGTCGCCTCCCCATGACGGCGCGCCGCGCGGGCCAGGATTCCGGGGATGGTGAGCTCGTCGGCGTCCTGCAGGGTCATCAGTCAACAGGCCCTATGAATCCGCGAAACGTAGTCCAAACGGCGGTTGACCTTTCAATGTTCGTAGGTAAAGTAGCAAACCTCTACGCAGATTGCGACAGGCCACGTTGTCCAAGGCACTCGATTTTTCGGGTCGGGCGGTGCTCGTCACCGGTGGCACCCAGGGCATCGGTCGGGCGATCGCCGAGCGCTTTCTCGCCCACGGCGCGGACGTCCTCGTCTGCGCACGCCACGCACCGGCCTCGCCGCCGGCCGCGGGCGCTCGGGCGGCCGGGTTCGAGCCCTGCGATGTGCGCGACGCCGGCGGCGTCGCCCGGCTCATCGAGGCGGTGATCGCGCGGTACGGCCAGATCGACGTGCTCATAAACAACGCCGGCGGATCGCCGCAGGCCCAGGCGGCGACGCACAGCACGCGGTTCTTCGACAAGATCATCGAGCTCAACTTGTCCGCGGCCTTCTATTGTGCGCAGGCAGCGAATACACGAATGCAGGTGCAGCCCGAAGGCGGCAGCATCGTCAACATCGCAAGCGTGTCCGCGACGCGCGCCC
>DATJKD010000120.1:0-3788 GCA_035491795.1 Steroidobacteraceae bacterium
ATCGTCCGCGTCAGGTCGGGATGACGAGATGCGCGAGGCAGCCCGTGGCGTCGTCGCGGTTGCGGAGCGTGAGCGTGCCGCCGTGCGCCTCGGCGACCTGGCGCGCGAGTACCAGCCCGATACCGCTGCCGCCCGGCTTGGTCGTGAAGAAAGGCACGAACAGGTTGTCGGGGTTTGCGACGCCAGGGCCGTTGTCCTTCACCTCGAAGACCACGCTGTCATTACCCCGGATGGCGCGCAGTTCGACGGGCGCCGCACCCGCGGGCGTCGCCTCGATCGCGTTGCGGACGAGATTGATGAGCGCCTGCTGGATCTGGTCGGCGTCGCCGCGGAGCGTGACGCCCTCGGCCGCCGCGAATTGCACGCGGCCCGGTGGTTGCACGGCGGCGACCTGCAGGAGGATGGCCGCGGCGTCGCAGGTCGCGAGCGTCGGCTCGGGCATACGCGCGAGCTCACTGTAGCGCGACAGGAAACGCCTGAGCGATTCCGCACGCTCGGCGACGAGCGCCAGGTTCTGCGCGAGCTCCTCGCGCTCCGCCTGCGGGGGCGCGCCGGCCGCGAGCGCGTCGCGGCTCGTCTCGATGACCGACTTGATCGGCGCCAGCGAGTTGTTGAGCTCGTGCCAGATCACGCGGATCAGACGTCGCCAGGCACGGCGCTCCTCCTCCCGCAGCGCCTGGCTCAGATCCGTGATGACCAAGAGCCGGAACGGCCTGCCTGCCTCGTGAAAGAGCTCGCGCATCACCTGCCAGCGGCCCGCGTGTCCCGGAAACGCGTGCGACTCGCTCGACACCGGCGGCCCCTCGAGCAGGCCGGCGAGGCCGAGCTCTGCCGCTGACAGTCCCACCAGTGCATGCGGGAAGCGCTTGAGCAGCGCGCCCGCGGCGCGGTTCGCGAGGCGGATGCGATCGTCACCGCCGAAGGCGAGCACCGCGACGTCGATTTCCGCGAGCACCTTGTTGAGAAGCGCGGACGCTTCCACGGCCTCGAACCTCTGCGCGCGCAGTGTCGCACCGAGGCGGTTCGATTCGAGCACGATGTCGCCGAGCGCATCGCCCTTGCGCGCGTGGCGTCCGCGGATACCGTAGTCGCCGCCGCGCAGCGCCTCCAGCAGGTTCGCGATCGAGCGCATCGGCTCGACGGTCGCCTTGTGGACCGCGATCGCGAAACCGATCCAGGCGCCGACCAGCACCACGACGATCAGCCGCTGCACCGAGTCCGCGATTGGTACCTCGCGCAGCAGCAGGACGGCAGAGAGGAGCGCCGGCAGCCCACCGGCGAGCGTCAGTAGCACGATGCGCGACTGAAACCTCAGGCCACGCCGTCGCGTGACCGGGCGGCTGTACAGGGGCTTTCTCGGCTCGCTTTCTTCCGCCACGGCACCAGAGTCTGCGCGATCACCACGGGCTGCGCCAGTTGCGGCAGCGGGTCCGGCGGAAATTCGTCAGCAGTGCTGACTACTTTTCTTGGGGATACCCTCACCCCCTCGCCTTCGTGCGAGGCGCGGCGCGCCGTTCATGAGCGGCAACGACCGCAGCCTGGTCGACATACGAGTCAACGCGTCGGTTGTGATGTCGAGCACGTTGGGCGACAGGTCGTTGGTGACTTCCAGCAGTAGCGCGCGAATCGTCGACTCCAGCACTTGCAGCGAACGTTCGCCGGTCGGCGTCAACGTTGCGACGAGCGTCCTGCGATCGGTACTACGGGGCGCAAGCTGCAACAGTCCTGAACGCTGAAGCTCAACCGCCGTCCTGTGCGCGGTCTGGCGTTTCACAGCCAGGCGGCGCGCGAGCTGCGCGACACTCGGCCCACGGCTGCTATCGTTCTCCTGCCGCAGGGCCTTGAGCAGCCGCCACTGCGCGACGCTTAGTCCGTAGGCGCCGCTGACTCTCCGTCGCGCGGCGCGCACCCAGCGGCTTCCGCGTTCCACGGCGTCAACGAATTGCAGCGCCTCGCGCGGCCATGGGCTCCGGACCGAGTAGCGCGCTTGGCGGTGAGCCACAGCAGTTCCGTGCCGCTGATGCATCAGCACCTGCGAGGCGAAGTGGTACCCGATGCGACGTGGTGGTCGGTCCGAGGGTACGGCGCGGAAGAATCGTCAGCCACGCTGACAATCGAGTGAAAACGGCCACTTGCGAGTCAGTCGTCCCATTGACAGCAGGGGCAGTACGCCGACAACTAGGTCGCGGGTCGCCGTTCGCCGAGCCAGCCGCCCAGCAATCCTGCCAGAAACGGCACCAGGCCGCCGGCGAGCATATTGGGAACGGTGAAATTGCGGGAAATCACGAGCCCGATGGCGACGGCTACGGCCGCGGCGATGGCAGGCTCGAGGATCGTTTTCGCAGTCGACTTCCTGCCGACGATGAACCCGCCGATGACGAACGCGAGGAAATTCAGCAGCGCTGCAAGCGCCATCTGACCGCCCGTCAAGCTCACATCCGCAGGATCGGTGACTCCCTCGAGCTTCGCTCCGAGAGCGACGCCGAGAATCAGTCCCGCCACGATGCTGAGAGCGAGCATGATCAACGTCCCTAGTCCGACCCATTTCCAGTCCAGATTCACGGTCGTTCCCTCCCAAGTGATAACTGGTTCTTCCGACTACGTCGTTCGGGCGCTGGCAACCCCGAGCCGCCCGCGCAGCCACTCGTGAAACTCCCACACGCCGTGCTCCTGCGGCACCAGTACGCCCTCGCGGTGACGCCGCGAGCGCAGCCCCATCTGGTTGAGCTCGCAGGCCCGGCCGTCCTGCTCGATCACCAGTCGCCCGAGCTCGAGCAGATGGGCGAGCTGTCCCTCGCCCAGCGAGGGCGCATCCGCCGAGACCATCCAGTCGATCACAAGCTCGATGCGCTCGGGACCGCAGGGCACGATACGGACGCTGCGCACGTAGTCGCTGTGTCCGACGATGAACATGCTCGCCGTGAACGAGGCGAACACCATGCCGTGCGCGCGCAGCGTCGAGTCGACACCGGGGATGTCGGGCAACACGGTGCGACCATCAGTCGTCCAGGTCTCGACTCCCGGGGCCACGCGCGGGCGTCCGGTGTCATCCGCGACCGAGGGCTGCCAGCCCGGGAGGTCGGAGGGCCGCAACACGCCCTGGCCATACACGGGCACGAGGCGACACAGCTCGGGGTGCAACCCCGGACAGTGGTAGCACTCGGAATAGTTCTCCCAGTACACCTTCCAGTTGCAGGCGAGCTGCTTGCGCTCCTGGTGGACGACCCTGAGCTCTGCAAGCGGCCAGTGCTCGAGGGCCAGAGCCTCCTCGCCCAGGAATTCCCGCAGCGTCTGGCTCGGCGACTCGTCGAGGTTCACGAACACAAATCCGCCCCAGCACTCGACGTGGGTGGCGTGCAGCGGGTAATCCTCCATCCGGAAGTCGGCCGACGGGAGCCGCTTGGGCGTTGCGACCAGCGCACCGTCGAGCGCATACGTCCAGCCGTGATACGGACACACGATCCGCCCATTCGGCCAGCGTCCGCGCTGCTCGGTGCAGAGACGTGAGCCCCGGTGCCGGCAGCTGTTGCCGAAAACTCGTGGCCGACCGCCGCGGTCGCGCATCACGATCAGTGACTCGTCACCGATCTGAGCCAGCACGAAGTCGCCCGGCCTCGCGATCTCCGACTCGCGGCCGACGCAGACCCAGTCCCGGTACCAGATCGCGGCCAGCTCGCGCGTGTAGTGCTCGGGGTCGTGGTACCAGGCGCCCGGCAGGCTTGCCTCCGTCTTTGTCAGCAGGCTCATATCGCAAGGCTATCGCGGACCGAGTCCGGGTGCCCCCCGCT
>DATJKD010000121.1:0-7577 GCA_035491795.1 Steroidobacteraceae bacterium
ATCGAACGGCCGGGTCTGCGTTCGCAAGCGCAGCTCGATACCCGGCACGCGCCGCGCGAGTCTCGGCAGTCTCGGAACCAGCCAGCGCGTTGCGAAGGACGGGGTCGCGCCGACGGTCAGCTGGCCGTTGCGCTGCCCGCCGCGCAGCACGCCCACGCCCCGCGCGAGCCGATCGAAGCCCTCGCGCAGATGCTCCGCCGCAAGCTGCCCCGAATCGGTCAACGTAAGACGCCGCGATCCGCGGCGAAACAGCTCGACCCCGAGATGGCGCTCCAGTCCGCGGATCTGGTGGCTGATCGCGGCGGGCGTCACGTGCAGCTCGCGGGCTGCGCGGGTAAAGCTCAGAAGGCGCGCGGCGGCCTCGAATGCGCGCAGCGAAGTCAATGGTGGCAGGGGTTTGTCCGCCATGAATTCATCTCATTGGTGCGATGACCATTTCTCATTTCGCGGCAGGAACCCGCACCTCTACGATGGGCAGTCTGGTGAATTGCGGAGGATATAGGACCTGGACCCGATGCCCAATTTTTCGGCTGCCGTGGCCGCCCCGGCGCCGCGTGCCGCGTCCCGCCTCGGCGGCTACTGCCTGTTTCTCGACGTCGACGGCACGCTGGTGGATTTTGCCCCGACGCCCGGGGACGTGCATGTCGACCCGCCGCTCGCGGCGCTGATCGCGAAGGGGTCGCTTGCGCTCGGCGGGGCGCTCGCCTTGGTGAGCGGGCGCACCATCACGGATCTGGATCGGCTGTTTTCTCCGCAGCGCTGGCCGGCCGCCGGCCTGCACGGCCTCGAGCGGCGCGATGCGCTGGGCCGCACCACGGCGCCGTTGCACGGGCGGGCACAGCTCGCGACCGCCCGCGCAATGCTCGATGCGATCGCGAGCCAGCACCCGGGTGTGCTGATCGAGGACAAGGGTGCTTCGATCGCCGTGCATTACCGGCAGGCGCCGCAGCTCGCGGAGAGTCTCAACTGGATGCTCGAGCAGCTGGTGCGCGACCTCGGCAACGAGTTCGATCTGCAGCCGGGTGCGTGCGTGCTCGAGCTCAAGCTCCGCGGCCCGAACAAGGCGGACGCGATCCAGGCCTTTCTCACCGAACCACCGTTTGCAGGCCGGGTCCCGGTATTCGCCGGCGATGACCTCACCGACATCGATGGCTTCGCGGCCGTGGAGCGGGCCGGCGGGCTGTCGATCTCGGTTGGCAACCGCGTTCGCGGCCGCCTGCGCTTCGCCTCGCCGGCGCACCTTCGAACTTTCCTCGCGGACCTGCTGCTTGCGACACCCACCGCCACCGGGAGCGGAGCATGAGCCTCGACATGGTGGGCATCGTCATCTCGGCCGTTCGTCTCAGCCGCAGCTGGGAGGATCTCGTATGAGCCGCCTCGTCGCCGTCTCGAATCGCATCTCGATACCGCGCAAAGGCACCGCGCCGGGAGGGCTCGCGGTGGGTGTGCTCGCAGCGATGCACGCCCGCGGCGGTCTCTGGTTCGGCTGGAGCGGCGAGGTGGTGGACGGCGCGCCGCGGGAGCCACGGGTCTCGAGCCGCGGCGGCATCACCTTCGCGACCACCGACCTCGCGCGCGAGGATCAGGAGCTGCACTATCTCGGATTCTGCAACGGCGCGCTCTGGCCGCTATTCCACTACTTCGCCGACAAATTCCAGTTCGTCGACGCGCAGTACGCCGCGTACCAGCGCGTCAACCGCCTGTTCGCGGAACGGCTGCGGCCCATGCTGCGAGACGACGATCTTGTCTGGGTGCACGACTATCACCTGATACCGCTCGGCGAAAGCCTGCGGACCGCGGGCGTGAAGCAGCGGCTGGGGTTCTTCCTGCACGTCCCGTTTCCGCACATCGAGATGCTGCGCACCCTGCCGGTGTACGGCGCGCTGATGCGCGCGCTGCTTGCCTACGACTCGATCGGCTTCCAGACGGCACGCGATCTCGAGTCGTTCCATTCCTGCGTGCGCGAGCTCTGGGGACCGGGCGCGATCGGCAGCGACGGGGTGATCACCGCGGCCGGCGGGCGGACGCACGCCCTCGTCAACCCGATCGGCGTCGACGTCGACGGCGTGCAGCGCGACGCGGTGGAGTCGCAAGCGCTGCCGACGGTGCAACGGATGTTGGCCGGGCTGCTGGGACGCAAGTGCGTCATCGGCGCCGATCGACTGGACTACAGCAAGGGGCTCGTGCAGCGGTTTCTCGCCTATGAGCGTTTTCTCGAGACCAACCCGGCCGAGCTCAACCGCGTGACACTGCTGCAGATCGCACCGGTCAGCCGTGGTGACGTGCGCTCCTACGTCGAGATCCGGCGCATGCTCGAGCAGGCCGCCGGGCGGATCAATGGCCGGTTCGCCGACACCGACTGGACGCCGATCCGGTATCTCAATCGGAACTTTCCGCACGACGCGCTGATGGGCTTCCTGCGCATCGCACAGGTCTGCCTCGTGACACCGGTGCGCGACGGGATGAACCTGGTCGCGAAGGAATTCATCGCCGCGCAGGACCCCGACGACCCCGGTGTGCTGGTGCTCTCGACGCTCGCGGGCGCGGCGCACGAGATGGCTGGCGCGCTGCTCGTCAACCCGTACGACCTGCAGGGCGTCGGCGACGCGCTCAGGCAGGCGCTCGTCCTGCCGCGCAACGAGCGGCGCGAGCGTCATCAGCGCATGCTCGCCGTGCTGCGGCAGAACGACATCCATGCCTGGCACGCGCGCGCGGTGGCAAGCCTGCGCGGATACGCGCCGGTGCGCGGCTGGAGCCCCGCCCCTATGGAGCCGCCGCGCTCCCGCTCACCACTTCGCCCGCTTTCATGATCCAGACCGGCGCTTCGAGTGCGCGCACGTCCGCGAGCGGATCGCCGCTCACCGCGACGATGTCTGCCCAGGCACCGGGCCGCAGCGTGCCGATGCGCCCCGCCATCCGCAGCAGCTCGGCATCGACGATGGTCGCGGAGCGGATCGCCTGCAAGGGCGACATTCCCGCATCGACATACATCGCGAGCTGGCGACCGTTGAGACCGTGCGCCTGTACCCCGGCGTCGGTCCCATAGGCGAGCTTGAGCCCGGCGGCAACCGCCTTGCGCAAGCTCGCCATCTTCATCTCGAGCACCGTGGCCGCCTTCTCGAGCTGGTAGGGCTCGTACCCGCCGGCCGCGCCCCGGTCGAGCATGTAGCGGTTCGTGTACGGGTTCATCACCAGCCACGTGCCGTGCTCGCGCGCGAGCCGGATCGCCTCGTCGTCGAGCATTGACGCGTGCTCGATCGAGCGCACTCCGGCGCGGATCGCACGCTTGATGCCCTCGGCGCCGTGCGCATGCACCGCGACGTCGCGCCGCTTGTCCGCGGCAGCGGCGACGGCGGCGCGGATCTCCTCCTCGGTGTAATCCGCCATGGTCGGATCGGTGCCCGCGGACATGACACCGCCCGTCGCGAGCAACTTGATCCAGTCGGCGCCGTACTTGACGTTCTCGCGCACCTTTTGCCGGATCTCTTCTGGCCCGTCGGCAAGCGCCTTGTAGCGCTCGACGTGTATGTCCTCGGGCAGTTCGTTGTCGTCGCCGTGACCGCCGGTCGCGGAGAGCGATTTGACCGCAACCAGCATGCGCGGTCCGGGAATGCGGCCCGCCGCGATCGCATCGCGTAGCGCGACGTCGGCGAAATCCCGGCTGCCGAGGTCACGCACCGTCGTGAATCCCGCGAGCAGCGTCTTGCGCGCGTTCGCCACGCCCTCGATGGCGGCGCGCGCCGCAGTCTCTTTCAGATTCTCGTACGGTGTCTGCTCCTCGCCGCCCGCGAGGTGCACGTGGGCGTCTATGAGCCCCGGCAGCAGCGTCACATCGCCCAGATCGATGTCGACGGGCGCGCTCGCCTGCCGCGGCGCAACCGCGACGATCGTGCCGTTTTCGACGCGGATCACCTGGTCGCGCAGCACCCGCCCGGTCTCCACCTCGAGCAGCCGTGCCGCCGTGACCGTGAGCGCCGGCGCAGCCGCCAGTACCGGTTGGGAGAGCCCCATGGACAGACACATATATATGAGTTGGATGAGCCGCATCGATACCGCCCCCGGACAGCTTATGTTCAGAACCGCGAATTCTAGCCTCACCCGCTCGCAGACTTGGTCCGGCGTATAGTCCCGCGAAGCCTTGCCACAGCAGAAGAACCAATGGCGGAGTTGAGCGGCGGGGAAGTCCTGGCCCGCATCCTCGAGGCCGAAGGCGTTACCCGGGTCTTCGGCATCATCGACGGCACGTATTTCGGCTTCTACTCCGCGCTGCACCGGCTCGGCATCGAGATAATCACGCCGCGGCACGAGACCAGCGCCGCGCACATGGCCGGCGCGTATGCACGGCTGACCGCCGGCCTGGGTGTGTGTATGGCGAGCAACGGGCCCGGCGTCGCGAACCTCCTTCCCGGCCTTATCGTCGAGCAGGCCGAAGGCAATCGCGTGCTCGCGGTGACGAGCTGCCGGCGGCCGCAGATTGTCTATCCGGATCGCAGCGGCGCCTACCAGGCCTTCGACCAGGTGGGCGCCATCCGCCGCATCGCGAAGTGGAGCGAATGCGCGAGCACGTTCGATCGTCTCGCTGAGCTGATGCGCGCGGCGCTGCGTCAGTGCTTCGAGGGCCGGCCCGGCGTCGTCCATCTCGACGTGCCGGAAACGGTCATGAACGGGCGCTTCAGGCAGACAGTTCACACGCTGCAGCCGCACGAGTACCGGCGCACCGAGGCGCTGCCGCCACGCACCGACCAGGTGCAGAAGGCCGCGGAGCTCCTGTCGAGCGCACACGCGCCGATGATCCACGCCGGCAGCGGCGTTATCCACGCCCGCGCATTCCGGGAACTGAAGCGTGTTGCCGACCTGCTGCAGGCGCCGGTCACCACGAGCTGGGCCGCGCGCGGCGCGCTTACCGAGAAGTCGGAGCTCGCGGTGCCGATGTGGCACGTCAAGCTCAATCACACGGTGCGGAACGAAGCCGACGCCGCGCTCATCCTCGGATCGCGGCTGGGCGAGACCGACTGGTGGGGCAAGCCGCCCTACTGGCGCCCCGCGACCGAGCAGGCCACGATCCAGGTCGACATCGACGGCGCGATCCTCGGGGCGAACCGGCCGGTCGCGCTGGCGGTGCAGTCGGATATCCGGCTGTTTCTCGACGCGCTCGCGGAGCGTCTCGAGAGCTACCCGTGCAACCGCGACGAGCGTCGTCGCTCCATCCAGAAGTACCGGCGCGCGGTCGCGACCGAGCGGGTAAAGCTCGACGAGAAACTCCAGGATCTCGAGGTGCCGATGAACCCGGCACACATCGCGCGCGCCTGCCAGCAGGCCTTCCCGGAGGGCACGGTGCTGGTGGTCGACGGTGGCAACACCGTAATCTGGACGATGTTCTTCCACGAGCTGCGTGTGCCGAACACGCTGCTCTCGACCTTCAAGTTCGGCATGCTGGGCGCCGGCGTCGCGCAGGCGCTCGGCGCCGCGGTGGCACGACCGGATCAGCCGGTGTGCTGCATCATCGGCGACGGCGCGATGGGCTTCCATCCGCAGGAGATCGAGACCGCGGTGCGCAACCGCCTGCAGGTCGTCTATGTCGTCGTCTGCGACCGAGCCTGGGGCATGGTGAAGATGAGCCAGCAGTTTGCGCTCAAGCCCATCAAGGCGCTGCTGCGCAAGTCGCTCGATCCTGACGAGACCATCCGTACGGAGCTCGGCGAGATCGAGTTCGACAAGCTCGCCCAGGCCATGGGCGCCCATGGCGAGCGCGTCGCGGATCCCCGCGAGCTGCCCGCGGCGCTAAGACGCGCGATCGACAACGGCGGCCCGGCCGTAGTGCACGTCGACGTCGACCCGGTCAAGCACATGTGGGCGCCGGGGCTCGTGCAGTTCAAGGACATGCACCAGGAGCCGAAGGGTCGATGAGCCTCGCGTCCGCCCGTAGAATCGAGCGGCGGCCATCGCGTCTGGCATAGGGGTTTTGCCATGAAGGTCCACGTAAAGCAGAGTCTCAAGACCGATGTCACCTCGGCGCTCAAGCTCTGCACCGATCAGAAGCGCCAGGAAGCGGTGTACGCGAAGCTGCCAGGCAGCAACGTCCGCATCAAGCGCGAAGGTAAGGCCCCGAACGCCAGGCTGCGCGTGTCGCGGACCATGCCTGCGAATCCCCCGGCAGCGATCAAGCGGCTGGTGCCGGCGACCAACGAGGTCTCGCACACCGAGGCCTGGCGCGCGGACGGCAATGGTCACGTGGCCGACATTGCCGTCGAGATCAAGGGCGTGCCCGTCAAGATCACTGGTACGAAGGCGCTCCGCCCGGAAAAAGGCGGCTGCAGCGTCGAATGGACCTTCGACGTCACGAGCGGTCTGCCGCTCGTCGGCAGCGTAATCGCCTCTTTCGCGGGCGCGGAGCTCGAGAAGAACCTAGCGGACGAGTACAAGGTCCTGAAGACGATGGCTTGAGGACCGGGACTTGAAGCGCGCGGTTGCAAGAACGCACGGCGCGGGGGGCGCACGATGAACGGGCTCATGATGAACACGCCGCTGCTCGTCACCGAGATCATGCGGTACGCGGACAAGAACCACCCGAAGGGCGAAGTCGTCTCGGTGACGGCGGACACGCCGCGCCATCGCTGCACCTACGCCGATGTGTTCCGCCGCGCGCGCAAGCTCGCTAATGCGCTCGCGGTTGCCGGCGTACGCGAAGGAGACCGGGTCGGGACGCTTGCATGGAACGACTACCGCCACCTCGAGCTCTACTTCGCTGTCTCGTGCATGGGCGCGGTGCTGCACACCGTCAATCCGCGGCTATTTCCCGAGCAGGTCGAATTCATCATCAACCATGCGGAGGACCGGCTGCTGTTCATCGACCCGACGCTGCTTCCGCTGCTTGCGCAGCTCGCCGGAAAGCTGCCGACGGTCCGCCAGGCGATCGTGCTGACCAGCGACGATGCGATGCCGGCTGTCGTCGCGGGCAACCTCGAGTCGTACGAGGCGTTCATCGCCGACCAGCCGGACGAATACGACTGGCCGGTGCTCGACGAACGCGCCGCCTCCTCGCTCTGCTACACCTCGGGCACGACCGGCAACCCGAAGGGGGTGCTGTTCAGCCATCGCTCGACCGTGCTGCACGCGTACGCAGGCTGCCTGCCCGATGTGCTCGGCTTGTCGAGTCGCGAAACCGTCCTTGCCGTCGTGCCCATGTTTCATGCGAACGCGTGGGGCCTCCCGTACAACGGCCCGATGGTGGGCGCAAAGCTCGTGTTCCCAGGGCCCCGGATGGGCGATCCCGCGACGCTGGTCGCGCTCGTCGAGGAGGAAGGCGTCACGCACGCCGCGGGCGTGCCGACGGTCTGGACCGGACTGCTCAATTATCTCGATCAGACCGGCAAGCGCCTGCCAACCCTGAAACGCACGCTGGTCGGCGGGTCGGCCGTACCGCTCAAGATGATCCGCGAGTTCGATCAGAAGCATGGCGTCGTGGTACAGCAAGGCTGGGGGATGACGGAGATGAGCCCGATCGGCACCGTCAATTCCTACCGACCCGCGGGCGACGAACCGAAGGAGGACACCTGGCGCAAACGCACGCTGCAGGG
>DATJKD010000122.1:0-6921 GCA_035491795.1 Steroidobacteraceae bacterium
CAGCCACTGGTATGTGCCCGCCCCCGCCAGCAGCGCCGCGGTGAGCCAGGGACGAGCGGAGACACCCATCTCGTCGATCCAGCCGGCCGCGATGAGCTCGACCTGCAGCGCCGTGGCGACGACCGAGAACGCACACCAGACAAGCAGGTAGCCGGCGAGGAACGGCGCGGTCCGGGCGAGCGTGGCACCCGCGACCCCGCGCCGCGCGACACGATCGAAGAGCAACATCGTGGGCGTGACGGACGGGACCATCATCCCGACCATCATGACGAACCACATGAGAAAGGTGACGGTGAGGTAGTGCGCGGTCCGTAACCCGCCGCTGGTCCCGGGCATGGGCATCGGCGACCACCTGAGATACGCCCACGCAAGCAGTGTCAGCCCGGCGAGTGCTATCAGCGCCGTCAGGCGGTCACGGGTTGGAAGGGCGGCCGGCACGGGCCGCAGATCGGAGCTCACCTCAGGCCGCGCGGCCGCGCACCAGCCCCTTGCCGGTCATGTCGAGCCGCGCGATATGACCGTGCTGCCCCTCCCACTCGAGCTTGATCGGCGCGGCCATCGTGCGCACGCTGCTGCTGCCGACTTCGGCCTCCTGGTACTCGAAACCGTCCGGCAACACGATGCGGGCGTATGAGGGCTTGCCCGTCACGGGGTTGCGGATGGGCGCAATCCGGGCATCGACGACGCCGTCTACGAAGAACCGCGCTGTGTGCGCTGCCAGGTCCGCCTCGACGGTGATGGGCTTGAAGAGTGGGGAATGCACCTTGGTGTAGGTGGCTGCGAAGACATTGAAGACGGTCGCGCCGGGCTCCGTATCATCGCCCGACATGATCTTCAGGATCGCGTCCCGCTGCCCCGCGTCGGCACGCGCATCTACGATCGGCTGCGCCTCGCCGTTACCCTGGTGGATGGCCTTGGGCCAGGCGTAGAGCCCGCCGAAGGACAGCCCGTCCAGCGAGATCTGTCCGTAATGCCCCTTGGCGACGTGAAAGCCGACGGCCGCATGGCAGAAACCCTGGGTCGGGAGCGCCATGAACTGGCACGGGCAGCCCCAGTCGCAACTGCAGGTCGTGATATCCAACCCCTGGATTCGCCAGTCAACGGCCATGACGGAACTCCCCACCCTGAATAGCGGCATGCTACGCCCCGGGCGGTGGGCTCTCTACCGAGGCCGATCCGAACCGGTGCGACCTTGACGCTCGCTCGGTTCAGTCCGCGCGATCGATGGGCAGGCCTTCGCCGCGCCAGGCATCGACGCCGCCGGCCAGCGGCCGCACCCTCCGGTAGCCCTGCTCCTTGAGCCTGCGAGCGACGACCGCCGCGGAGGCGTCGTTCGGGCAGTCGCAGTAGACGACGATCTCCTCGTCGCGATCGAGGGTGAGCTCGGCGACGTCGCGCACGAGGATGCTGCCCGGGATCCAGCCGGTCTGCGCGCGACGTTCCGGCGTCCTGACATCCAGCACCGCGGCCGGTGGCGCGGACTCGAGCAGTGTGCGCAACTCCGCAGGCGTGATCCGCGCCATGCGAATCGAGGCCAGGAAGCGATGACGCTGCCACCACTTGCCGACAACGAAGAGCGCAAGCGCTGCCGCGAGCACGATCAGCGCGTACTGTCCGAGACGCCCCAGTTCGAGGAGCACGGACTCAACGGCTTCGTGAAAGATGGCGCCGAGCGCAATCGCGCCGCCGGCCCAGAGCGCCGCCCCGATCGCGTCGTAGGCCAGGAAGCGGCGCAGACTAGTGCGGGTCTCACCCGCCAGGGTTGTCGCAACGGCGGCAAACCCCGGAATGTACTTGGCGAGGATCAGCGAGGGTGCTCCCCAGCGGGCGTAGAGTCGCCGCGTCCGTCCGATGCACGAATCCGGCGACAGCGAGATCCGGCACATGAGCCTGAGCAGCGCGGGTCCGTAACGCCGCCCGCCCGCGTACCACAACAAGTCGGCCGCGACCGTGGCCGCGATCGCCACCAGCAGGATCGGCCAGACCGGGGTGCGCGTGTCCACCGCAAGCGCCGAGGTGACGATCATCGGCGGATACGAGGGCACCGGCAGCCCGCCCTGGTCGAGCAGGACAGACAGGAACACGACCCACAGCCCGTAGGTCTCGATGACATGCAGCAGCGCGTCCATCGACTAGCATGATACGGAGGAGTAACGCATCGTGACGAAACGGATCCCTGGCATCGCCGCCGCCTGTCTCCTGGTGACCGGCACGGCTCATGCCGAACCTGCCGTAGCCGTGCCTGCTGTAACGCCCATGCCACCCTGCGTCGCGACAAGCGCGTACACGCCGATCTGCGGTCTGCACGCGCCCGAGGACCTCGCCACGCTCGACGACTCGGCGCTACTCGTCGTGCAGATGCGCGGCATGACGGGTAAGGGGGAAAGCAACTTCGCGGTCCTCCATCCGGCGAACGCGGCCGTGCGCGTGCTCCCGGTTCGCGACGGCACTACGACGCCTGCGTGGGGCGATGGAAGCTGCCAGGCACCCGATCCACGTCCGGCCTTCCATGGGTTTGACCGCTGGAGGGATCCGGACGGGCGCGTACGCGTCGTGGTCGTCAACCACGGCACGCGCTCGACGATCGAGCGCTTTCGTCTCGACCGTGACGGCGCGCGGGAGTCGCTCGTCTGGGAAGGCTGCGTGTCCGTCCCCAGGGACATTGAGCTCAACGACGTCGCGACGCTCCCCGACGGCGGGTTTGCGGCGACCGTGATGGGAGCAACGCGCCACTTCGACAACGCGGCCGGGCGCGAGTTCTTGCTGAGCGGCGAGATCACCGGGCATCTCGTCACCTGGTCGGCAGCGAAGGGATGGGAGACGCTCGAGGGGAGTCGTGCAGCGTTCCCGAACGGAATCGTCGCAACCCCCGATGGACGCACGCTCTGGTTCGCCGCGTGGACCGGTCGCGAAGTGCTCAGGTACGACCGCGAGGCGGGCAAGATCGTCGGTCGCGTGTCGCTCACCTACCTGCCGGACAACCTGAGCTGGTCACGCGAGGGCACGATCCTCACGGCCGGGATCCCCGACGTGGCGAGCGTGCGCGAGTGCGTGACCAAAGGTGCCGAGGTCTGCGACGACGCATTCGAGGTAAGCGAGATCGATCCGCGTGCCATGACGGCGCGGACGATCGCCAGGGGACCGGCGGGGCTGCTCGGCGGCGCATCCGTTGCGGTGCGCGTCGGCGAGGTTCTGTACGTCGGCGCTTTTTCGGGCGATCGAGTGCTGCGGATCGACTGAGGCACGCGCTCGTGGCTGTGCCTTCCGGCGGATTTTCAGTCCTTCGTCCCGCGACGCATCGTCGCCTTGGAGATGCCAGTCACCTCGTGCGTGCTCATGCCGCGCGCGGCTGCCTCGCGCACCGCGTGCAGCAACGCGGCCTCGAAGCGGATCTGCGTGGCATCCCCGAGATGCGCGTTGCCGTCGCGGCTGGCGATGGCGAGCGCGCCGCCGTCGCGGCTCTCGAGGTGGCCCTCGGACTGCAGGCGCGCGTAGGCGGCCTCGACGGCCGCAGGCTTGATCGTGAGCTCCTGCGCGACGCGCTCCGGAGCGGGCAGGATCGCGCCGGCCGGGAGCGCACCGGCCTCGATGTCGGCGTGGATCACGTCATAGAGCCGATCTGCCATCGACGGCGCCTGCTGGGCGGCGCGGAGCGCCCGCCGCCACCGTCCCGTACGTGATGCCCAGTACTCGTCCATCTCTGTTCGCTCTCTCGTACGGATGGCGGGCGGTCAGTGGGTCCGGGTCAGGGCTCGTGCAGAGGGTTCTGGCCCTGCGTGGCTTTGTTCGCACACGCCGACTTCTGCGTGGTGCTCGCGGCCTTGTCGACGCAGTCCCGAGTCTTTGCTGCAGCAGTTGTCGGGACGCCGTGCTTGCCGGAAGGCCGTCCGCTGGTGCTTTCGCGCGCCGCGCCTGCAGGCGCATCCGCTAGGCCGTCGCCATCCGCGTCCACCGCCCTGCCGATTGCTGCGGGCGTCTGGCGCCTGGACGCGGCCGGGTCGCTCGACTTCTCGCGCGGGGCCAGCACCGTGATCACGGGCTCGCGCTGCGCGACGACGGTCACAACCTGCATGACCTGTGGCTGCGTGGACTGGTTCGACTGCGCATGGCCTGAGGCGGCGCCCAATGCGCTTACAATGCCAGTCAGAACCAGCGGTCTAATCCTTGATCTCATCGACAAATCTCCGTCCGAGCGGGATTTGGTGGGAGTCTTGCACTGCCCTTCCTGCGATACGCGGAGCCACGTCTTGGATTCGAAACGCGGGGTTTCACATAAGGTCGGCGGCCGCCGCTTGCGTCCTTGCGCGACCTGACGACGGGCCCGGTCCGCAGCCACCTGCTCGGCATGGCGGCGCCGATCGCGGCCGGTATGCTGATGCAGACGCTGTATTACCTCGTCGACCTGTACTTCGTCGGGCGGCTGGGTGATGCGGCGCTCGCGGGCGTCGGTGCCGCGGGCAACGTCATGATGATCGTCATCGCGCTGACCCAGGTGCTGGGCGTGGGCACGGTCGCGCTGATCGCGCAGGCGGTCGGGCGGCGCGACGCGGCGGACGCCAATCACGTGTTTAACCAGTCGCTGTCGATCGCCGCGCTGCTGGGCGCAATTACCCTCGTGGCCGGCTACCTGTTCGCGGACGCCTACCTCGGTGCCGTCGCCGCGGACGCCGCCACCATCGACGCCGGTCGCAGCTACCTGTACTGGTTCCTGCCTGGCATGGCGCTGCAGTTCGCCTTGGTGGCGATGAGCTCTGCGTTGCGTGGCACTGGGATCGTCAAGCCCACGATGATCGTGCAGATGGCGACGGTCCTGCTCAACGTCGTGCTCGCCCCGGTGCTGATCGCGGGCTGGGGCACCGGCCGGGGGCTCGGTGTCGCCGGCGCCGGTCTCGCGAGCACGATCGCGGTTGCGGCGGGTGTCTCGTTGCTGCTGGTCTATTTCCGCCGGCTGGAGAAATACGTCGCGGTGGATCGCGCGCAGTGGGCGCCGCGGCTTGTCACCTGGAGGCGCATGCTCGGGCTCGGGTTGCCGGCCGGCGGAGAGTTCCTGCTCATGTTTTTGTACGTCGCGATCATCTACTGGGTGATACGCGACTTCGGCGCGGCGGCGCAGGCGGGTTTCGGGATCGGCCAGCGCGTGATGCAGGCCATCATGCTCCCCGCTCTGGCGCTTTCCTTTGCCGTCCCCGCCGTTGCCGGTCAGAACGTGGGCGCGAAGCGCCCCGATCGCGTGCGCGAGACCTTCCGTTCGGCGGCGATCATGAGCACGGTGCTGATGATGGCGCTGACGCTTCTCTGTCAGCTGCGGCCCGCCTGGCTGGTCCAGGGTTTTACGGACGATCCGGCGGTGGTCGAGGTCGCGGTAGGCTTCCTGCGGGTGATCTCAGTCAACTTCATCGCGTCCGGGCTGATCTTTGTGTGTTCGGGGATGTTCCAGGCGCTCGGAAACACACTGCCCGCGCTCGCAAGCAGCGCGGGCAGGTTGCTCACCTTTGTCGTGCCGGCAGTCTGGCTGGCCAGCTGGCCAGCGCTCCGCATCGAGCACGTCTGGTACCTGTCAGTCGCGAGTGTTGCGCTGCAGGTCGTTACCAGCCTACTTCTGCTGCGCCACTCGCTGGCCGCCAGCGTTCCCGCCGAAGTTCCAGCGCATGCCGATGCCGTACGTGGTGACGTCGTCGCCGAACTCGCCTTCCGCGAAGGCGGAGAACTGGTCCGTGAAGAACCAGCGCGCCGCGGCGCCGAGTGACGTGTCATCTCCGCTATCGGAGTAGTCGGTGTAATTGACAGCGCCCTCGAGCTCGAACTGCTGCGCCACGCGGCCGCGCAGACCGAAGCCGAGCAGGAACCCGTTGTCGTCGACGCTGAAGCCGCCCAGCCCCGGCACCGAAACTTCTACCTCGGAGCTCACGTACCCGAGCTTGCCGTACATATCCGTCCTGTCGGACAGCGACCACGCGTAGCCACCGCCGAGGGTGAAAGTCGCATAGTCGACGTCGGCGCCACCGGACTCGGCACTCTGGTCGGTGTAGCTGCCGAACAGGAACGCCTGGTCGGTGACTTCGTACGAGCCACGCAGCGCAAAGCCGTCGAGATCCTCGTTGACACCGTCGATGTCGGTGGTGACGTAAGCCAGGTCGGCGTACGAGTAGGTGACGTTGTCGCCGGCGGCGGCGGCGAGAGGCAGGGCAAGTGACGCAGCAACCATCGCGGAAAGTAGTTTCGAACGCATTAGACACTCCTTGGCTGTCGTGACGGGTCCGCTGCAGGCGCCTCGAAGCGTCGACCGCGGTTTCCGGGTGGTGCGCAGCCTAAATTCGGCGCGCGCAACAGCGCCAACGACAGGGCTCAGAACTGTGAGCGGGGTCACTCGAAAAGTTGCTTTGTCGCCCGCGCGCGACAGGCTCGGCCTAGCCGGGGAGTGCCTGCCCGGCCCGCCAGCCGTTGCGTCGCATGCGCTCGATGAGTGCGACGACCTCGTTGCGCGCGACGCGCGCGTGCACCGGGAGCACGAGCACGTCACCGGCGCATGCCCATGCGAGTGCGGCGCGCACGGCGTCGACCTCCGTCAGCCGCACGGTAAGCGCCGACTCGGCGTAGCCGCTGCCGAGCAGCGCCGCGCGCAGGATTGCCGGCACCTCGCCGGGCGCGCGGCCCCGCAGGAACCCTTCCGTTTCCTTGATGACCACCAGATCGGGGCGCGCTCCCGCCGCGGTCGCGGCGAGCCGCTCGATGTCGCCGACCTGCCGGTTGCCGGCCTGACCGAGCAGCAGCCCGAGTCGCCCGGCGCCGCGCAGGTGATGCGCAACCTCGAGCAGACCGCGCAGACCGTCCGGGTTGTGTGCGTAGTCCATCAACAAGCGTACGCCACCCACCTCGTAGCGCATAAGCCGCCCCGGGTTGTCGCCCATGTCCGCTCCGAAG
>DATJKD010000123.1:0-12022 GCA_035491795.1 Steroidobacteraceae bacterium
GGCGGCGGATCTCGCGGGCGGAGACGCCGCGCACAACGCCGCGGGTGTGCGCGCGGTGTTCGAGGGGCGTGAGCGCGGCCCGCATCGCGACGCATTGCTGCTCAACGCCGCGCTTGCGCTCGAGGTATGCGGCGCGGCGCCTGACGCCGCCACGGGGCTGCGCGCGGCGGGCGAGGCAATCGACCGCGGCGACGTCGCACGTCTGCTTGGAAAGCTCGTGGCGTTCGGCGCGGGCGCCGGCGTGTCGGGCCGCTGAGCGGCTACGCGATGGGACTCCTCGCCGATATGCAGCGCGCCAGCCACGAGCGCGTCGCCGCGGCGAAGGCACGCGCCACGGAGGCGGAGCTGCGCGCGCGTATCGCGGACTCGCCGCCGCCGCCGCCGCTCGTGCTGGCCAACGGTGGATTCGACCTGATCGCAGAGCTCAAGCTGCGTTCGCCGTCGCAGGGGGCGCTCGCACACCAGGCCAGCGATCCGGTTGCCAGGCTCGCGGGGTATGCGAAGGGCGGTGCGGCAGCGGTCTCGGTACTGACCGAGCCAACGCGCGTCGATGGCAGCCTCGAGCATCTGCGGCTCGCCGCGGAAACCCTCGCCCCGCAACGCGTCCCGGTGATGCGCAAGGATTTCCTGGTCGATCCGTACCAGCTGCTGGAGGCGCGCGAACGCGGCGCGTCGGGAGCGCTCCTCATCCTGCAGATGGTCGAGCAGGCGAGGCTGATCGAGATGCTCGACTGCGCCGCTGAGCTCCATCTCTTCGTGCTCCTCGAGGCGTTTGACGCCGGCGATCTGGAGATGGCGGCGGAGATCGCCGCGGAGCGCCGCGGCCGCGTCGAGCAGGTGCTCATGGGGCTCAACTGCCGCAACCTGGAGACGCTCGCGATCGACCCTCGGCGGTTCGGTGTCTTGCGCGACAAGCTCCCCGCGGGGTGGCCCTCGGTCGCGGAAAGCGGTGTCGAGAGCCCGCGTGATGCCGCGGCTGTGGCGGCGCTCGGTTATCGGCTGGCGCTGGTCGGAACCAGCCTGATGAAGCACAAGGATGCCGCCCGCGCGACGGCGCGACTGATCGAGGCCGGCCGGGGCGCGTGCAAGAGCTCCCATGCCTGAGCTCTGGATAAAGATCTGCGGCATGTGTTCCGCCGCCGACATCGAGGCCGCGGCCGCCGCCGGGGCCGATGCGGTCGGTTTCGTCTTCTACGAGCCATCGCCGCGCCACCTTTCGGTCGGCGCCGCCCGAACGCTCAAGGCAGCCGTACCGGCGCGCGTCGCGCGCGTCGCGGTATTCCTGCATCCGTCGCAGGCGGAGGTCGACGCGGTCATCGATGCGCTCCAACCCGATTGGGTGCAGACCGATCTCCAGGATTTCGACGGTCTCAGGTTGCCGCCGGGCCAGCGTGTGCTGCCGGTGCTCCGGGAAATTGGCACCGAGCCACCAGCTGGCGGTTCGCGCGCGATACTCGACGGCGGCACGAGCGGGGCGGGCGTGCGCGCCGACTGGACCGCGGCGCGGACGCTGGCTTCACGCTGCGAGCTGGTGCTGGCTGGTGGTCTCGACGCAGGCAATGTCGCCGAAGCCATTCGCGCCGTACGGCCGTTCGGTGTGGACGTGAGCTCCGGGGTGGAGCGGGCGCGCGGAGTGAAGGACCCGGCGCGGATCCGCGATTTCATCGACGCCGCGCGGCGCGCGGGTCGGGCATTGACGGCGGAGGAGGAGAGACATTGAGCGCGAATTCGACCGGCATCGATCCCGATCGGTTGCTCGCCGAGATGCTGCGCGGGGCATTCCCCGATGCGCGCGGCCGCTTCGGCCCTTACGGCGGGCGCTACGTACCGGAGACGCTGGTCCCGGCGCTCGATCGCCTGGAAGCGGGTGTGCGGAGCGTCCTGGCCGACCGCGCCTTCCGCGCGGAGTTCGAATCGGAACTGCGCGGCTGGGCGGGTCGACCGACGCCGCTCACCCGCGCACATGCGCTGTCGCGTCGCTGGGGAGCGGAGGTGTGGCTCAAGCGCGAAGACCTCGCGCACACCGGTGCACACAAGATCAACAACGCGATCGGTCAGGCGCTGCTCGCAAAGCGGCTCGGCGCGCGCCGGATCGTCGCGGAAACCGGCGCCGGTCAGCACGGTGTCGCCTCGGCCGCCGCGTGCGCGCGGCTCGGGATGCCGTGCGTCGTGTACATGGGCGAGGTCGACATGGAGCGGCAGGCGCCGAACGTCGGCCGCATGAAACTGCTCGGCGCCGAAGTCGTGCCGGTGACGAGCGGCGATCGCACGCTGCGTGCGGCCATCGACGAGGCGCTTCGCGACTGGGTCGGGGATCCCGACAGCACCTACTACCTGCTCGGTTCCGCGGTGGGACCGCACCCCTATCCGTATCTGGTGCGGGAGTTTCAAGCGGTGATAGGGACCGAGGCCCGCGCGCAGATGCTCGATGCCACGGGCAGGCTGCCCGATATCGCGGTCGCCTGCGTGGGCGGCGGCTCGAACGCGATCGGCCTGTTCCATCCGTTCATCGGAGACCGCGACGTTGCGCTGCTTGGTCTCGAGGCGGGCGGGAGCGGCAGTGGTCTCGGACAGAACGCAGCCTCGCTCGCCTACGGCACGCCCGGCGTGCTGCAGGGCAGCTACTCGCTGCTGCTGCAGGATCCGCACGGCCAGATCCAGGAAACACATTCCGTCTCAGCCGGGCTCGACTACCCGGGCGTCGGACCCGAGCACGCGTTGCTGAAAGCGACCGGTCGCGTCAGCTATGAGGCGATCGACGATGACGATGCGCTCGAGGCGCTCGGCGAGTGCTGCCGTGCGGAAGGCATCCTGCCAGCGATCGAGTCGGCGCACGCGCTCGCCGGCGCGCGCCGCTGGGCGCGGACACACGCGGGCGCGCGAATCCTCATCGGGCTCTCGGGTCGCGGCGACAAGGACATGCCGACGCTGCAACGGACGCTGCTGGCGGGCGGCTCATGAGCGCCGCAGACGTGCCGCACGATCGTATCGGTGCGGCGATACGCGCGGCGCGGGATGGCGGGCGCACGGCGCTGATCGCGTTCCTGACCGGCGGATTCCCGGATCGCCGGCGATTCCACGAGAGTCTCGCCGCGGTCGCTGACGTTGCCGACGTCGTCGAGATCGGCGTGCCGTTCACCGATCCGATGGCCGACGGGGTGACCATCCAGCGTGCCAGTCATACCGCCCTGGCCGCCGGCTTCACGCTCGCCTCCCTGCTTGACGAGCTCGCAGCGATCCGGCCGCGTCTACGGGCGCCGCTGCTGCTGATGAGCTATCTGAACCCGCTTCTCGCCTATGGACTCGAGCGCCTGCCGGAAGCGGCCGCCGCCGCGGGCGTCAGCGGCTTTATCATCCCGGATCTGCCGCACGAGGAAAGCGCCGAATTACGTCTGCCCCTCGAGCGCGCCGGTCTCGCGCTCGTGCAGATGGTGACCCCGGTGACGCCGCCCGCCCGGCTCGCGATGCTCTGCGCGGATGCGCGCGGTTTCGTCTACGCGGTGACGATGACCGGCACCACGGGACGCAACGTCGCCGTCCCGGACGACGTGCTCGGCTACCTGGACCGGGTGCGCGCCGCGTCGTCGATCCCGGTCTGCGCCGGCTTCGGGATCCGCGTGCGAGCGCAGGTGGAGCGACTCGCCGGTCACGTCGACGGCGTGATCGTCGGATCCGCGCTCGTCGAGGTTATCGAGCGCGCCGGGAATCCGGTCGCATTCCTTCGTGAGTTGCGTGGCGCCTGAGCAGTCCGCGGCGCGGTGCGTGCCGCGTCACAGCGCGCGGCCGTCGAATTCCACGACCTTGAGCTTCTTCAGATCAATCCCCCCAACGCAACGGACATTGACCGCGGCGATGGGATTGCCCGACCGGTCCTTGCCCTCACCGTGCGTGTGGATGCCGCAGGTCGGGCAGAACCGGTGCTTGATGACGTGCTTGTTGAACGTGTAGGTGCTCACGGCAGACTCGGGCGTGAGCAGCCTGAACGACGGGCGCGGAACGAACCACAGCAGCGATCCCTTGCGCGAGCAGATCGAGCAGTTGCAGGACATCGCCTGGTCGATGTCGCCGTCGGCCTCGAACCGGATCCCTCCGCAATGACAGCTTCCCGTGTACTTCATCGCCTGCCCTCCGTTGCATCGAGCCTCATATCTCGACGAGGCCGAGAAAGATCACTGCCACGGCGATGGTATCCGAGAATCCATGCGTCAGTATCGGCAGCCACAGATTGCGCCGGGTCGCGAGATAGAGGCCGCCCAGGTATAGACCGGCAAACGTCGAGCTCGCGACGCCGGCCGCGCCCTGGTAGACGTGGCCGACTCCGAACAGCACGCTGATCACGACCATCGCGAGGACCCAGGCCGCGGGCGTCCTGTGCCCAAGCGCTGCGGCCCGCTCGAGCACGTAACCACGATAAACCAGCTCCTCGCCGAACGCGGCCAGCACCCACACCAGCACGAGCATCCCGAGCGCCGCCGGCAGATTGCCGATCAACGGCCGGAACTGCGACAGGTCGGGTGTCTCGCCGGTCCACCGCTCGACCAGTGGTTCGACGACGTACTCGCTCGCGAGCTGCAGGACGACGGCCGCGACCAGCGCGACTGCTATCGCGCGCGGCCAGCTGGCTGGCCGCGTGAATCCGACCGACCGCCAGCCGAGTCCGCGCAGTCGCAGTGACAGCCAGCCCACGAGCACCAGCCAGGGAGTCTCGCTGACCGGGACAATGTCGAGAACGTTAGCGCCGAATACGAGCGCCATCGCAAGCACGAGTTCCGCGGCCGCGATCAGGCGTTCGCGCGCAGGCAGACCCGCGCCGTCCTGCGGCGTCATCCCGGTCACCGTGCGTAGCGCTCGGAGCCGAGCAGATGCAGCGAGACGTAGGGCTCCTCGCCCACCACCCAGCTGTCGTGAGGCACCGGCGGTATGTAGAAGACCTGACCCGCGCGCAGCTCGTAGACGAGCCCGTCCTCGAACGCCGCGGTCGCCGTGCCGGACAACACCAGCCCCACGTGCTCAACCGAGCATCGCGCGGCGCCGACCGAGGGCCCGACGTGCAGCGACCAGCGCCAGCCCGGTTCGTAAGTCGCACGCCCGATCGTGAGGCCGCCGATCCGGATGAGCTCGAACCGGCCCTTCTCCATGACGCGGGTCTCGTCGGGGGACTCGAACCGCTTCAGTACCACGGCGACCTGCAGGTGATCCACGCCACGGACTTTACACGGCAGGCGGACAACCGGTGAATCGATGCCGCCTGCACGGGCAGCCCGGACACGTGGCATCGCGTAGAGTAGGCGATCTCTCGAGGAGGGATTCATCATGTCCCACGGCGACATCTCGCGACGCACGCTGCTCGCTGCATCGGGCGCACTGCTCACCGCGATCGCGGCGAGCTCCGCACGGACCGCGATGGCGGCGGCGTCCGCCGGCACTGCCGCGGACGCGGCCGGCGATCTTCTGATCGGTGGCGATCTGCGTGTGAGCCGTCTGGGATTCGGTGCCATGCGCGTTACCGGCGACGGCATCTGGGGCGCGCCCGGCGATCCCGTAGAGGCCCGACGCGTGCTGCGGCGTGCGGTCGAGCTCGGTGTCGATTTCATCGACACTGCCGATGCGTATGGACCGGGCACGAGCGAGGAACTGATCGCCGAGGCGCTGCACCCGTACCCGGCCGGGCTCGTGATCGCGACCAAGGGTGGCATCACGCGCCCGTCGCGCGAGCAGTGGGCGCCCGATGGACGCCCCGAACATCTGCGCGCCGCCTGTGAGGCGAGCCTGAAGCGGCTGCGCGTCGAACGCATCGATCTGTACCAGCTCCACACGATCGATCCCGGTGTGCCGCTCGAGGACTCGATCGGCGAGCTCGTCCGGCTGCAGAAGGACGGTAAGATCCGCCACGTCGGAGTCTCGAATTTCGACGCGGATCAGCTCGCGAAGGCACGACGCATCGTCGAAGTCGTCTCCGTGCAGAACCGCTACAACGTCGCGGACCGCGCGTCCGACGCGGTGCTGCAGGTCTGCGAACGAGGAGGCATTGCGTTTATCCCGTGGCGGCCGCTCGGCGAGGGTGCGAGCGATGCCGCCGCGGATGGACCGGCTGCGCGGCTGGCGAAGATCGCGAAACGACGGGGCTTGTCGATGCCTCAGGCCGCGATCGCCTGGGCGCTCGCGCGCTCGCCCGTGATGTTGCCGATCCCGGGCACATCGAAGGTCGTGCACCTCGAGGAGAACGTGGCCGCGGCGGCCGTGAAGCTGACCGCCGAAGAGATGAACGAGGTCGGCTGAGCTGGCGGGGTTCGGGGGCGCGGGAGCAGCCGCGCTCGAATCACCCGGCGGCGACGACGCCCTTGAGGTGATCTATCACCAGGGTCCGCATGTTCTGCAGCGGGTTCTTTTCCCAGGTGAAGCAGGGTGGCGTGCGTCGCAACATGGACCAGCGCTGGCTCTGCAGGATCTGCTTCAGGTAAACCAGGCTCGCGTCGATCGCCTCCATGTACGGGTTGCGACCGCCGTAGAGCGCCTCGATGTAGCGGTAGGCTCCGCTGAACTCGCCGTCGAGCCGCGTTCGCATCGTCTCGGCGACGAACTCCGGAGTGCTGCGCAGAACGTCGAGACCGGAACCGTAGATGACCTTGAGCTCACCTTCATTGCCGCGCGACACCGCGACGCCGCCGAGCACGAACTCGGGATAGAGCCGGTCGCGGCATTTCTCGAGATAACAGCGATCGGCCATCTGCGCCATCATGTCCGCGGTCCCGACCAGGTGACCGACCTTGCGATCGCGCGGATCGTCGAGCCGGATCTGGTCGAACGGCACCTCGTAGCCCGTGAAGTGCACGATCTGCGTCGCGACCGGCACCCAGTCGGCCAGCCCAAGGGTCGGAAGATAGCGCGCCAGGAACTGCGCGCTGCGGCCGACGTGCGTCCGCGTGAACTCCGCGCCGTTGCGGTGCATCGTGTCGTCGGTCTGACGGATGTAGCCCGCATCGTGAAAGAGCGCGACCACGATGCCCATCATCGCGCGCTCGGCGCCAAGCCGTTGCTCGACCGCGTGTGAGCGGTCGTAGCCCGCGAGCAGCCGGGCCATCGCGAGCGTGTCGTCGAGGCTGTGCTGCAGGTCGTGATAGACGGTGTCGCAGCCGAGGTAACCGGGGAAATGCCCGTTGAAGAGGCGCTCGAAGTCGCTGAAGGCCGTCTCGAGGCGCTCGACCTTGCCGCTGGGCCAGGTCTGCGAGTAAAGCTCCTCGACCGCCCGTTTCACCGCCGGCACGGAACTCACCTGCACGGTGTTGGTGACGTCGTAGTCACTGCGTCGGTACTGCATAGCGTTTTGTTCTTATTCGATCGGTCGTGTCATCGCAGTGAGTGGGAGTCTAGCCAAAGCGGTGAGGAACACCAGAGTCAAATTTGTCGACGGCGTCTGATTTCCACCCATATGTCAAACGCGGCGAGCATCGGTGGGTGATCCGATGGCGTTTAAGCTTGCGCGGCAACCCGTTGATGTGACACGCGGCACACTATTCGGTCAGGGCTGCGTATCCCGGTCAGTCGCGTCGTCGCCAGCCGCGGACGCGCCGGTTTTCATCCGTTCAGGCCGCCAGCCCGAGCTGGCGCAGCAATGGTTCGATCTCGGGTCTGCGGCCGCGGAACTCGACGAAGGCCTCCATGGCGTCGCGGCTCCCGCCGCGCTCGAGGATCGCCTGCAGGAAGCGTCGTGCGGTGCTGACGTCGTAAATGCCGTGCTCCTCGAATGCGCCGAAGGCATCGGCGGAGAGAACCTCGGCCCACTTGTAGCTGTAGTAGCCCGCCGCATAGCCGCCGGAGAACACGTGCTGGAAGCTGTTCGGAAAGCGGTTGAAGGCCGGCGCGGGCACGACCGAGACTTCGGCACGTACCTCGGCCAGCGTCTCGGCAATGCGCGGCCCCTGCGCCGGCGAGTACTCGGCGTGCAGCCGGAAATCGAACAGCCCGAACTCGAGCTGACGTACCGTCTGCATCCCGGCCTGGAAGCTGCGGGTCGCCTGCAGGCGCTCGAGCGTCGCGAGTGGCAGCGCCTCGCCGGTGTCGACATGCGAGGAAATGAGCGGCAGCACTTCGCTCCGCCACGCGAAGTTTTCCATGAACTGGCTCGGCAGCTCGACCGCATCCCAGGGCACGCCGTTGATGCCGGCCACGCTGGGGTAGTTCACGCGCGTCAGCATGTGATGCAGCCCGTGCCCGAACTCGTGGAATACCGTCAGCACGTCGTGGTGCGTCAGCAGCGACGGCCGCGCACCGACCGGCGGCGCGAAGTTGCAGACCAGGTAGGCGATGGGCAGGGCGCGCGCCTGCCCGACCTGCAGCCGTCCAACGCATTCGTCCATCCACGCACCGCCGCGCTTGTTGGAACGCGCGTACAGGTCGAGGAAGAAGCCGCCGCGGGGTGTGCCGTCGCGGTCGAGGATGTCGAAATACCGGACGTCGGGGTGGTATGCATGGATGTCGCTGCGCGCGACGATCCGGATCCGGTACAGCCGCGATGCGACGGCGAACAGGCCGGCGAGCACCCGCGGCAGCGGGAAGTAGGGCCGCAACGCTTCCTCCGAGACGTCGAGCCGCGCGCGCTTCAATTGCTCTGAGTAGTAGGGCACGTCCCATGCGTCGAGCTTCCGGCCGGCGAAGGTCTCGAGCTCCTTGTATTCACGCTCGGCCGCGGGGCGGCTCAGGCGAGCGAGCCTTCGCAGGAACTGGAGGACTTCGTCCGGATCCCGCGCCATCTTGGTAGCGAGCGAGTACTCGGCGAAGTTCGCGAACCCGGCCAGGTTCGCGGCCTCGTGGCGCAGCGCGAGGACCTCGGCCATGAGCGGTGTGTTGTTCCATTTGCCTGCGTGCGGCCCCTGGTCCGAGGCACGAGTCACCCAGGCTTCGTAGAACTCGCGCCGCAATGGCTCGTCGTCGCAGTGCGTGAGCACCGCCTGGTAGTTGGGGGCATCGAGCGGCAGCAGCCAGCCCGGCAAGCCCGCCGCATGCGCCGCGGCGCGAGCGCGCTCGACGATCATCGCCGGGAGACCCGAGAGCTCGCGCTCGTCGCCCACCACCCGCGACCAGGCATTCGTCGCGTCGAGCACGTTCTCGTCGAACTTCGCCTGCACGCTCGCCAGCCGCTCCATCACCTGCCGGAAGCGCTGCTTGCGATCCTCCGGCAGCGAGACGCCCGCGAGCCGGAAGTCACGCAGGGCATTTTCGAGGAGCTTGCGCTGCTCGGGTGCGAGCTGCGGGCCCTCCTGGTCGAGGATGCGCTGGTAGGCCGCGCAGAGCGCCGCGTTCTGCGCAAGCTCGGTGTGATAGCTGGTGAGCAGCGGCAGGCAGGCGTTGTACGCCGCACGCAGCTCCTCGCCGTTCAGCACGCTGTTCAGGTGACCGATCGGCGACCACGCGCGCGCAAGCACGTGATGCATCCGCTCGATTGGGGCGACCAACCCGTCCCAGCCGTCGGCGCCGGCCTCGAGCAGGGCTGCGAGCTGGCGTCGGTTTCCGTCGAGCAGCGTGCGCACCGCGGGTTCGGCATGCTCGGGCCGTATCCGCGTGAAGGGTGGCAACTGGTAGTCCGTCAGCAACGGGTTCAGCATTGTTTCCGCATTCGCTCCGTCGGTCCCGCCTATTCTAGGCATTCCGCAGGACGCCCTGCATCAGCCAGCCGAGCGCGTATACGGCGGCAAAGAAGCCGGCGAAGGCGAGGTACGCGCGGCGCCGGTACCGCCGCGCGACGTGCGCGGCCTTGAAGCTCGCCAGCAGGTAGAGCTGTCCGTTGTCGGGCCGGGCCAGCACGTGCAACGCCTCCACGGCGGGCCGTTCGGCGCGTTGTCGTTCGACGGTGAGGCGTGCCTCTGCCCGGGCCGCCTCCCATTCCTGGAGGCTGATCGACCCGTCCCGATCGCGATCGAACCGGCGCCCAAGCGCGTCCTGGTCCTGCTTCCACTCCGCGAGCAGCGCGCGCACGGCGTCTCCCGTCACACCGTTTCCGGTCCCGCTCACCGAGCGGAAGCTGCCCAGTGCATAGACCTGCTCGTGCACGTGTATGCGTTCCTCGAAGTAGCGGTAGTCGCGGCCGTCGATCCCGAAGCCCGCCTTTCCCGGGGCGCTGGTCGGCCAGGGCGTGGCGCCGTACCAGGTAGTCGATTCCACGGCGAGGACCTCTGCGTCCGCGGGCTGCACGATGCACTCGCCGGTCCCGTCGTCGATGAGGAAAGGCTGACCGGACCGGCCGCTCGCCACGGTTCGCCAGCGCTCGCGCCGGCCGCCCCGGCCTGCAGATTCGCTTCGGTGCTGCACGCGGTAGCGCCACCAGACGCAGTCGCGCTGCGTCATCGGTGCGAGATTCAGGGTGCCGGCGAGTGGCCGGGCGCGGCCCTCGAGCTCGACGTAGCCCTGGGCCGCCGAGCGCACCCGCGAGGTCGGGGTGTCCTCGATGACGCGAGCCACGTGCATCCATCGGAAGGCGAACCATCCCCCGCCGATCACGGCGGCGCCGAGGTTGAGAGCCCAGAACCAGGCCTCCGACAAATCAGCCAAAGAGCTTGCCCAGGTCCACGTCGCGCCGCTGCTCCTCGGTAAATTCCAGCAACGGCGCGGGCTTGAACTCGAAAAGACGGGCGACGATGAGGTCGGGGAAGGTCTGGATCCGGATGTTGTTCAGGTTGACCGACTCGTTGTAGAGCTCCCGACGGTCGGCGATCGCTTCCTCGAGCTCGGAGATGCGCGCCTGCAGATGACGGAATCCGGCGTCTGCCTTGAGCTCGGGGTAGTTTTCGGCCACCGCGAACAGCCGCCCGATTCCGGCGCGGAGCTGCTCCTCGGCGGCGCCGAGCGCCGTGACATCGCCCTGGCCCTGCGCACGGAACACGGCGGCCCGCGCCTGCATCACGCGCTCGAGTGTCTCCTGCTCGTACGACATGTAGCGCTTGCAGGTTTCCACCAGCTTGGGCAGCTCCTCGTGACGCTGCGTGAGCAGCACGTCTATGTTCGCCCAGGCCTTGCGTACGTTCTCGCGCAGTGCGACGAGACCGTTGTAGATCCGTACGCCATAGACCACGGCGACCACGAGCAGCGCGAGAAAGAGCAGCGACACGATCAGCATCGGTGGGCTCCCGTGAGGCCGGAGAGACGGCCGGCCGCAAGATTGCCGGTTCCGGGTGACCAGCGTCTAGACTAACGGTCGCAGTTTCGGAAAAACCGCGTGACCCTGCGAGCCTACCTCGACAAGTTGCCGTCGCTCGGCGAGGGCGTTTACGTCGATCCCACGGCGCTGGTGATCGGGGACGTGACGGTGGGCGCGCACGCCTCGCTCTGGCCGATGACCGTAGTCCGGGGCGACGTCAACCACATCCGAATCGGTGCACGAAGCAACGTGCAGGACGGCAGCGTCCTGCACGTATCGCGGCCGTTTCCCGGCCGTGAGGCCGGCTGGCCCCTGGAAGTGGGCGAGGAGGTCACGATCGGGCACCAGGTCGTGATCCACGGCTGCACGATCGGCAACCGCTGCCTCATCGGCATCGGCTCGATCGTGCTCGACGGCGTCGTGGTCGAGGACGAGGTGATGATCGGCGCCGGCAGCGTCGTCACGCCAGGCAAGCGGCTCGTCTCGCGCGGCCTGTATCTCGGGAACCCGGCGCGCCGGGTGCGCGAGCTGACCGCTGCGGAGATCGAGCGCTTTCCGGTGGTCGCCCGCCACTATGTCGACCTGCAGCGGGATTACGCGCGAAGCGGCTAGGCGTGGTCCGCCGTGTGCATCCGTGAACGCAGCGCCTCGAGCACCGGCGCCGTGTCCGGCCGCACGCCGCGCCAGAGCCCGAACGCCTCCGCGGCCTGCTCGACGAGCATCCCCCAGCCCTGCACCGAGCGCTCGGCACCGTGGATACGGCCCCAGTTCGTAAACGGCGTCTCGGTTGTGCCATAGGACATGTCGTAGCAGGTGGTCAGCGCATCGACGACGCCCGGTGGAATCGCGGGAACCTCGCCGCGCAGGCTCGCCGAGGTCGCGTTGATGATC
>DATJKD010000124.1:0-3717 GCA_035491795.1 Steroidobacteraceae bacterium
CCAGCGCGCCGAGGAAGCCGCGGCCAAGACCGGCGTCAAGATGGTGTTCCCGCTGGTCTTCTGCATCTTCCCGGCAATCTGGGTCGTCACCATCGGCCCGGCCGCGATTCGCTTCGTGACGGTGCTGTTCCCGCTGATTGAAAACTCGAAATAAACCTGCGGACGACGAGAATTGACATGGGGCTGATTGCCAGGAACCTGAATACCGGCGCGATCGTGGCGAGCAACGTCGCGGTGGCGGACACGCGCGCCACGCGCGCCGTCGGACTCCTCACCCGCGACGGGCTGAATCCCGGCGAAGCGCTGTGGATCGTGCCGAGCCGGGGCGTGCACACCTGCTGGATGCGCTTCACCATCGACGTGGTGGCGCTCGACGACCAGGGCGTCGTGGTCGATCGCGTCGCGCGGTTGAAGCCATGGCGGATTCGGCTGCCGCGCCGCGGCACCGCCGGGGTGCTCGAGCTCCCTGAGGGTCAGCTCGAAGCGACAGGCACGCAGATCGGGCATCGCATCGAGCTCGCCACCGGAGGTGCGCTGTGAGTGCCGGCGCAGTGACCCTCGACGCGTCGCAGACCGCGGCCGCGAAACAGCCGACTCCGCCGCCGCCACCCGCCACCATCGCCGACACCGGCCTGCACCGCGACACGCTGTCGCAGCTGATGCTGAAGACGCTGGTCGGGGGCGAGGCCTCGGGCACGGGCCTGGCCGAGGCGCTCCGCCTGCCGTACTCGGTGCTCGATGCGATGATCCAGCACGCCCGTGCCGAGAAGCTCGTCGAAGTGCGCGGGACGAGCGGTACCGGCAGCGCGGGATACCGTTACATCCTGACCGACCTGGGCAGGGACCGGGCCATGCAGTTCATGGAGGTGTCCCAGTACGTCGGGCCGGCGCCGGTTCCGCTGGCGCAGTACAGCGCCTACGTCCGCGCCTGCATGGCGGCTCGGCCCTATGTCGATCGCGACTGCCTGGCGAAAGGGTTCGACGATCTCGTCGTCAACCGCGCGATGTTCGATCAGCTCGGGCCGGCGGTGAATTCGGGCAAGTCGCTCTTCCTCTACGGCGCTCCCGGAAACGGCAAGACCGTCGTGGCCGAAGGGATCGGCCGGGCGCTCGGCACCGAGATGTTCGTGCCGCACGCCATCGACGTCGACGGCCAGACGATCACCACGTTCGATCCGGTCAACCACGTGCACGTCGGCAGCACCGCGGCGGCGACCAGCGTGATCACCACGGCGGCGCACGACCGGCGCTGGGAAAAGATCAAGCGGCCGGTCGTCGTGGTCGGCGGCGAGCTGACGCTGGAGATGCTCGACCTCACGTTCAACCCGATCTCGAGGTTCTACGAAGCACCGATCCAGATGAAGGCCAACGGCGGCGTCTTCGTCGTCGACGACTTCGGCCGCCAGCGCATCGCGCCGCGCGACCTCCTGAACCGCTGGATCGTGCCGCTCGAGAGCCGCGTCGACTTCCTGACGCTGCACACCGGCCGCAAGTTCGAGATCCCGTTCAACGTGCTGATCATCTTCGCGACCAACCTGAAGCCGGAGTCGCTCGCCGACGAAGCGTTCATGCGGCGCATCCCCTACAAGATCCTCGCGAAGAACCCGACCGTCGACGAGTACTGCCGCATCTTCGAGCTCAACTGCCGCAAGCGCCAGATAGCGTTCGATCCGGTGATGGTCGAGTACCTGAACCGCAAGTACTACCAGCCGCGCAAGCTGCAGATGCGCGCCTGCCACCCGCGCGATCTCGTCGAGCAGGTGGTCAACATCTGCCGTTACCAGGGGCGGGAGCTGACGATCACGCGTGAGCTGCTCGATCAGGCGTGCGGCAGCTACTTCCTCGAAGAGACCGAGTCGCAGGGGGCCGGAGCATGAAGCGGGCAATGGCCAAGGTTGGCGCCGGCGCGGCAATGGGTATGGACATCGCCCTGCTGCGGAACGACGCCAGCGAGGCCCGCACCGCCGACATGGCGGATCTCGGGGCGCGCGTGGTGGTGATCGCGCTGTTCACGCTGATGGCGATCCGCATCGGCAGCGACTTTGTCGCCACCGGCCGGCTCACCGGCCTGCTGCTGCTCGCCAGTGAGACGCTGGTCGTCGTGCTGACGGTGCTGCGCCGCGGCACGTCCCAGGTCGATCGCAGCTACCGCGCGCGGCTGTTGACGGCGTTCTCGATGATGGGGCCCTTTCTGGTCCGCCCCGCGACCGTCACGGCGCTGGCGCCGGAGCTCGCGACGGTGCTGCTCTCGGCCGTCGGCCTCAGCGTGGTCATCGCCGGCAAGGTCTCGCTCGGCCGCAGCTTCGGCCTGATGCCGGCCAACCGCGGCGTAGTCTCGAGCGGCCTGTATCGCCTGGTCCGCCACCCCATCTACATGGGCTACCTGATCACGCACTCCGGCTTCGTGGCTGCGAATCCGACCCTGTGGAACCTCGTCATGCTGGTCGGCGCCGACATCGCCCTGATGTGGCGCGCGGTCTGTGAAGAGCAGACACTCAGCCGCGACGCGGCGTATCGCGAGTATCAGCAGACGGTCCGGTGGCGGGTGGTGCCGGGGCTCTTCTGAACCGCGTCAACTGCCAACTCCCAACACCCAAAACGCTCGAGCAGCAGCCTTGGGCCCGGGCCCTGCAACCTGCTGGTAGCCTCAACTTTCACCCCGCTGCTTCGAGTTGATCGTCTTGGGAATTGGGAGTTGGAGGTTGGGAGTTAACCAGCCGCGCCACCGTCGCTCCCAGATGCGACTCCGCCGCGTCCCAAAACTCTTCCACCAGCGGATGCTTCTCCAGTACTGATTGCACGATACCGCGCTGCACGCCCTTGCCGCGGCCGTGAATCAGCCGCACTTCCTTCAGTCCCCGTTCATGCGCGGCGCGGATGTACTCGTCGACAACTGCAGGGATGTCGCGGGGGTGAAATGTGTGCAGATCAATCGAGTCTTCGATCGGGATCTCGTGGGGATCCATGGGAGCCTAAACGGCGTTGGGGCAACTAGAACGCTCTGACAGAGCGCCGACAGCCAGCCCGTTGCCGCCTACTGCGAATCAACCTTCTCGTAGGCAGCCGTCACCGTCGTCGTAATCCCGCCCCTCGCCGAGAAATCGCCGACCACCGTCATCCGCCGCGGCGCGCAGACGGCGACGAGGTCGTCGAGGATCTGGTTGGTGACCGCCTCGTAGAAGATGCCGCGGTTGCGGAAGTCGAGCATGTAGTACTTGAGCGCCTTCAATTCGATGCAGCGATCGCCGGGGACGTAGCTGATGCGGATCTCGCCGAAGTCGGGCAATCCGGTTTTCGGGCAAACGGATGTGAACTCGGGACACCGGATCGCGATCTCGTAATCGCGGCCCGGACGCGGATTGGGAAAGGTCTCGATCGTCGGCGTTTGCCCGCGCACGCCCGGTTGCCGTGGGCTCCGGCTCTTCGATGAGCTCCGGGCAGGACCCGCGCTGCGGCGGAGGTGGGTCGGGGTGGCCACGGAAAATTGTAACATTCGGGCCGATTTATCGTGGGATTTGCGAGTATCGTCATTGACAGCGCAAAACACCGCGCGCTAGGATACCCGCTGATTTATTCGCATTTTCCGCTGCTGCTGTTCGCGCGCGTGGCCGGTAGCGGGTTTCAGCAAGAGCGCGCCCAAGCAAGGGGACAAACGATGGCAGAGGCCCGCAGGATGGGCAAATCAGAGCTCTTCTCGCATTTCGCGGATCGCTTCGA
>DATJKD010000125.1:0-25548 GCA_035491795.1 Steroidobacteraceae bacterium
GACGGCCGAGATCAGCCGCGACGCCGGTGAGCGGTACTTCATGCTGCGCTCCGTCGCCACGCAACTCCCTGATGGCGACGACGCCGCGCGCGAGCTCGTCGTCCCCCAGGATCAGCGCGAAGAGCGCGCCGCTGCGATCGGCGCGTTTCATCTGCGACTTGATGCTGCCGCCGCCGCAGTTCGTCTCGACACCGCGCCCCGGCAGCTCGTCACGCAGCCGCTCGGCGAGTGCGATCCCGCGCTGCTCGGCGGCGGCGCCAGCGAGAAGCAGGTACACGGCGGGAAGGGCGTCATCGACGGACCGCTCCTTGAGGCGCATGAGCTCCACGATGCGCTCCTGTCCGAGCGCCCAGCCGATCGCAGGCGTCGATTCGCCGCCGAGCTGCGCCACGAGACCATCGTAGCGACCGCCCGAGCACACGGCGTCCTGCGAGCCAAGATCGGTGGTGATCCACTCGAAGACCGTGCGCGAATAGTAGTCGAGCCCGCGCACGAGCCTCGGGTTGAGGGTATAGGTGACGCCCGCCGCATCGAGATGCGTGCGCAGCGCCGCAAAATGCTCGGCCGATTCCGCGTCGAGATGGTCGGTGATGAGTGGCGCACCCGCCACCACGTCGCGCATCGCCGGATTCTTGCTGTCGAGCACCCGCAGCGGATTGCCATCGAGGCGCCGCCTGCTGTCCTCGTCGAGCTGGTCGGCGCAACTTCGGAAGTAGTCCGCCAGCAGTGCCCGGTAAGCACGACGCGACTCGGGTGTCCCGAGCGTGTTCAGATTCAGGGACAGACCTTCGAGACCCAGTCGCCGCCAGATCCGCGCCGAGATAAGGATCAGTTCTGCATCCACGTCAGGGCCGCCGTAACCGATCGCTTCGGCGTCGATCTGGTGAAACTGGCGGTAGCGGCCTTTCTGCGGCCGCTCATAGCGGAACATCGGGCCCTGACACCAGAGCTTCTGGCGCTGGTTGTGCAGCAGGCCATTGCTGATGCAGGCGCGTACGACTCCGGCCGTCGCTTCCGGGCGAAGAGTGATCGAATCCCCGCCGCGGTCCTCGAAGGTATACATCTCCTTCTCGACGATGTCGGTGTGCTCACCGATCGAGCGCTTGAAGAGCTCGGTGCGCTCGAGCAGCGGCAGGCGCAGCTCCCGATAGCCGTATTCCGACAGCGTCTCGCGCGCAACTCGCTCGAGCCGCTGCCAGGCCGGCGCGTCCTCGGGAAGCACGTCGTTCATGCCACGAACAGGCGAAAGACCGGTTGCCATGCGACGCCTGAGGCTGCTCAGCGCACCGCGCCCGTGGCGTCGATGCTGAAGCGGGTGAGGCTCTGCCCGGCCGGCGCCGCAGGCACGGTTAGGCGCCTGCCGTTGGCGTAGACCACGACCGAGGCAGGGTCGCCGAGGGTCACGCTCAAGGGCGGGGTGGCACGCACAGTGCGCTCGTCTCCCTTGCTGCCGAGGTCGTAAAGCACGGCGGCCCCCGACCCGTCATATACCTCCACCCAGGTGTCCTTGCTGAAGGTGAGCTTGAGCGATACGCGATCGCCGTTGCCCGCCTGTTCGGATGCCGGCGGCGACGGCGCCGCTGGAGCGACCTCCGCGGCCGCTGTTTCAGCCGGCACCTCCGCGGGTGCCGGGTCGACCGTGGCGGTTGCAGGAGCAGACGGTCCGGCGCGGTTAGACCAGCGTTCGACGACAAAGGCGGCCATGGCCGCGAGCAGGAGCGCCCCCGCTATTCCGGCCAGCACCCATGGCCAGCGCTGCGGCGCACGTGCTGGCATCAACTCTACCCGCGCCCGCGGTATCAGCGTCGGCTGCGAAGGATGCGTGCCCGCTTGCTCGTAGGCCTCGAGCAGCCGCTCGGGCGGAAGACCGAGCATCATCGAGTAACGCCGCAGATGCCCCCTGGCGAACACCGGTGCGCCAAGGGCTGCGAAATCGTCGTGCTCGATCCAGTGGATGACGCTGACGTCCAGGTTCAGTTGATCGGCGACCTGCTGCTGGGTGAGACCCTGGCGCTCACGCTCGCGCGAGAGCTCAGCCCCGGGTCCCTGGGCTCGCGCCTGACCGGCGGTGTCCCCGGCCATCACCCACCTTGCTCCGCCTCGAGCAGCTCTCGGGTCTCGGCGGAAGTGGCGAACTCGGTCCGCAGCCTCCGCGCGTACTCCTGCGACTGCGTGCTGTCGCCCAGCTTGCGTTCGATACGGTACCCGAGCCACAGCGCCTGCGGGTTCACCGGTCCGATGGCCATGTAGCGTTGCAGAAATGCGCGCGCCTGGAAGTCGTTTCCACCATCGTGGTTGAGGTCCGCCATCTGCAGCAGCGCATCCGGCTGATCGGGCTGATAGGCGAGCGCCTTGCGGAAGTAGCTTTCCGCATCGGTGGGGCGACCATCCGCGCGCGCGCACCGGCCCGCGTTCGTGTACGCAGCGGCGGGCGTGCGGTACATCGCGTTGCCCGCGGCGTCGAGGAAGAGCTTCTCGCCGCGCTTCTTGTCTCCCTTGCGACAGTAGAACACCGCGGCGTTATTCAGCACCTCGGGATCGCCATCGGCCAGGCGAACGGCCTGGTCGTAATGCGACTGCGCCTTTTGGTCATCACCGAGCCGGTCGTAGAGAAAGCCCGCCGCCATCTGCGTCTCGGATGTCCGAGGGTCCTGCTCGATCGCCTTATCGATGCGATCGCGCGCCGCGGCGAGGTTGCCCTGGTGGAGATAGGTCATGCCGAGCTGCGCGTTGGTTTGCGCGGCCTTGCTCCTGGACTCCGCGGTGATCTTCGGCGAGCTGCTGGTGCAGGCCGCAACCGCGGCGACGATCGCCAGGGTCGCCGCGACGCAGATGGAAACCGGTCTCCTCATGCCGTCACCACGGGGATCCCGCCCAGGCGATCCCCGAGGCGCGACGTCGTGCGGTCGACGACCCGACCGACGAGCTGGCCGCAGGCGGCATCGATGTCGTCGCCGCGCGTGCGCCGCACGGTCGTGATGACGCCATCCTTGAGCAGGCGGTCGCGGAACGAGGCAATGACGTGCTCGGGCGAACGGCGGTAACGCGTGCCCGGGAACGGGTTGAAGGGGATCAGGTTGACCTTGGCCGGCCGGCCGCGCAGCAGCGCCGCGAGCTCCCGGGCATGCTCCGGCCGGTCGTTGACGCCGTCGAGCATCACGTACTCGAAGGTCACGTTGCGCGCGTTCTGACGCTCGACGTAGTGCCAGCAGGCGGCGAGCAGCTCGGCGATCGGATGTCGGCGGTTGATTGGCACGAGCTGGCTACGCAGCGCATCGTTCGGCGCGTGCAGCGACACGGCGAGCGCGACATTGGTCTCCTCCGCGATGCGAATCATCTGCGGCACGAGACCCGAGGTACTGACGGTGACACGCCGGCGTGACAGGTCGAATCCGTAATCGTCCATCATGAGCTCGGCCGCCGGCACGACGTTGCGGTAGTTTGCCAGCGGCTCGCCCATGCCCATGAACACGACGTTGGTGATCAACCGGTCGCCACCGGGTACAGCGCCCAGCTCGCGATTCGCGAGCCACACCTGTCCGACGATCTCGGCGACCTCGAGGTTGCGATTGAACCCCTGCTGCGCGGTCGAGCAGAACGTGCAGTCCATCGCGCATCCCACCTGGCTCGAGATGCAGAGCGTGCCGCGACCGGGCTCGGGTATGAAGACCATCTCGATGGCCTGATCGCCCTCGAAGCGCAGCAGCCATTTGCGCGTGCCGTCGCTCGAGACCTGCCGATGCAGGATCTCCGGGACGCGGATTTCCGCCTCGGCTGCCAGCCGCTCGCGGAACGCCTTGCCAAGATCGGTCATGGCCGCGACGTCGCCTACGCCGCGGCGATACATCCACTTCATGAGCTGTCGGGCTCGGAACGGCTTCTCGCCCAACCCGGCCACAAACGCTTCGAGCTCGGAACGGGTCAGTCCGAGCAGGTTGGTGAGTGTGGTGGCGGTGTTCATGCACGTTTGACCGTCGAGGCTGAGCGAGTTCCGCTTAGGCTCAGCGAGCGCAGATCTCGGACTGCGCGAAAAAGAACGCCACTTCTGTGGCGGCGTTCTCCACGCTGTCCGAGCCATGCACGACATTCTGATCGATGCTCGAGGCCAGGTCCGCCCGGATCGTGCCGGGCGCCGCCTTCTTCGGATCCGTCGCGCCCATGACCTCCCGATTCTTCGCAACAGCGTCGGCACCCTCGAGCACTTGCACCATCACCGGACCTGAGGTCATGAAACTGACCAGGTCGCGGAAAAACGGCCGCTCCCGGTGGATCGCATAGAAGGCCTCGGCCTGCGCGGTCGTGAGCCGCGTCATGCGCGCGGCGACGATCGAGAGCCCGGACTTCTCGAAGCGGCGGTAAACATCGCCGATCACGTTCTTGCGGACGCCATCGGGTTTGACGATGGACAGGGTACGTTCGACGGTCATGCAGGCCCTCGCGGCGGGCGCTGCCGCGCCCGGATCATTGGTTAGCGGCCGGCTGGGTGCCTCGCGCACGCGAAGGTCACGGTCAGCGGCGCTGAAAATAGCCGGGAAGTATACCTGTGCCCGGTGCGGCTGAAAAGAAAAGCGAGCCGCAGCAGGTAGTTACGCGAGCAGAAAGCTCAGCTGCAGGTCAGACGTTGAAGCTCTCGCCGCAGCCGCACTCGCCCTTGACGTTCGGATTGCGGAACTTGAACGCCTCGTTGAGACCTTCGCGCACGAAATCGACCTGGGTGCCATCGATCATGCGCAGGCTTTCCTGGTCAACGATCACCTTGACCCCGCCCTGCTCAAATACGACGTCGTGGTCCGCTACGTCATCGGCGTAGTTGACGACATAGGCGAAGCCAGAACACCCGGTCTTCTTGACGGCAAGACGCAGCCCGATGCCGTGACCCCGGGCGCGGAGGAAACTCGAGACCCGTTCTCGAGCGGAAGCAGTGAGTGATACGGCCATGTCTCTGGTCAGGGATTGCGGAATCGATGCCCGATTCTACACCGCTGCCGCGATTTCTCCGGGCCAGGCTGCTGCGGCGGCACGTGCGGCATCCTGAAGTGTGATCAACCGCCCGAACCGCGACGGCGGGATCTCGAGCGCGTCCGCCGCCTCGCGCCAGTCCCATTCCGCGAGCTCGTTTCTGCTTGCGCCGCGCAGTCGTTCGGTGAGCCAGGAGGCTGCGGCGATGAAATACGGACACCCGTAGGCGCGAAACCGCGCCTCGACGACGACGCCGCGCGCGGTGCGCAGGCTGAGCACGACGCACGCGCCGTCGTCGGCCGCGTCCGCGCGTGCCCTGATCACGCCTTCGTCACCCAAAACCTCCCCTGCACCTGGCAGCTCGCGGAAGCGGCGCAGCACCTCGGCCCCGTAGCGCGGGTCTGCGTGCATCAGCCCGCCGCAGCCGCCATCGGCGGCGCGATCGCCCGCAGCCGCCCGACTTCGGCGCGGATACGCATCGCCGCTCGCTCGACGTCGTCCGCGGTCGTATAGCGGCCGAGGCTGATCCGTAGCGAACCCTGCGCAAGCTGCTCGCTGCGGCCAAGTGCCCGCAGCACGTATGACGGCTCGCCGCGCAAGGTCGCGCACGCCGAGCCGGACGACACGGCGAGATCGGACAGCGCAAGGAGCAGGCTTTCGCCTTCGACGCCCGGGATCGAGACATTCAGGATGCCGGGCGCGCGCCTGTGCTCGGACCCGTTGAGGAGGATGCCGGGCAGAGTGGAAAGCGCCGACCACAGCCGGTTCCGCAGATGCGTGACGCGCGCTGCCTCCTCAGTCATTTCCGCCGCGGCGATGCGGCAGGCGGCACCAAAGCCCGCGATCTGGTGGGTGGGCAACGTTCCGGAGCGCAGACCGCGTTCCTGACCGCCGCCGTACAGGAGCGGCACGAGCCCGAGCCGTGGCTCGCGTCGCACGCATAGCGCGCCTACTCCTTTCGGCCCATTGAGCTTGTGCGCGGTCAGGGCGAGCAGATCGATCCGGTCGCGGACGACGTCGAGGCCGAGCTTTCCCGCGCTCTGCGCTGCATCGACGTGCAGCAGTACACCGCGCGCGCGACAGACGCGGCCAACCTCGCCTACGTCCTGAATGACACCGGTCTCGTTGTTGACGTGCATCAGCGACACGAGGATCGTGTCCGCGCGCAACGCGGCCTCGACCTGCGGTGGCTCGACGATTCCGTCGGGACCCGGGCGCAGGTAGCTCACTTCGAATCCTTCGCGCTCCAGACGGCGGCATGGATCGAGCACCGACGGATGCTCGGTACGCGAGGTGACGATATGCGCGCCCTTCGGGCGATGAAACCGCGCTGCGCCGAAGATCGCGAGGTTGTTCGCCTCGGTCGCGCCTGAAGTCCACACGATCTGTTCGGGAGCAGCCCCCGCGAGCGCGGCAACGGCCGAGCGTGCCGCCTCGATGCGCGCGCTGGCACGACGCCCGGGTCCGTGGCTGACCGAGGACGCGTTGGCGAAATCCGCTGCCGGGCCCATGCAGGCCAGCATTTCCTCGGCCACGCGTGGATCGACCGGGGTGGTCGCGGCGCTGTCGAGGTAGATCGTCTCCATCACGTGCCGGGGGCGGCCGGCGCCCGATGTGGCTCGCCGGCCCGGCGGCGGCGAGCCTGCACGGCGGTCAGAATTCCGCGCAGTATGTGAATCTCGTTCTCGTCAGGCGCCGCCCGGTTGAAGAAGCGCCGCAGCCGGGCCATCAGTTGTCCGCTGCGCGTGCGGTCCCGGAAATCGATCTCGTCGAGTACCTGCGCGAGCTGCTCGTAGAACCGCTCCATTTCCTGCGCGGACGCATGCGGCCCCGCGGCGACGTCTCCGTCCCCGCCGCGCGGCTCACGCACGGCGAGCCAGAGCTCGTACGCGACGACCTGTACCGCCATCGCAAGATTCAACGATGCGTAAGCCTCGTCGCAGGGAATGGTGAGCAGCCGGTGGCACTGCTCGAGATCGTCGTTCGAGAGACCGGTGCGTTCCGCCCCGAACAGCAGCGCAACCGGCGCGCGCTTCGCGGCGGCGACGATCTCCGGCGCGGCTTCGCGCGGCTCGACGACCCGCCACGGCAGATGCCGCGGCCGCGCCGTCGTACCGAGGATGAGCCCGCAGTCGGCGACCGCCTCGGGCACGGTCGCGAAGACTCGCGCGCGCGCGAGCACGTCGTCGGCCGCCGCCGCCATCGTCACGGCCTCGGGCGCGGGGTAACGCTCCGGCGCCACCAGCGCCAGATCGGCGAGCCCCATGGTCTTCATCGCGCGCGCCGTCGAGCCGATGTTTCCCGGATGTCGCGCCCCGACCAGGACGATGCGGACGTTCATGCTCTGCTATTCTAGCCGCGCTTTGGCGGGCCTCCCGCCGCTCTTTCGCAAGCCGATCGGATCCCGGGACAGCTCCATGCAGCCACTGCTCAACATCGCCGTGCGTGCGGCGCGGCGCGCCGGTGACCTGATCGTCCGTAACGTCGATCGCGTACCGACCCTGGGCGTGCGGTCCAAGAGCCGCAACGACTTCGTCACCGAGGTGGATCACCTCGCCGAGCGCGACATCATCGAGACGATACGGCGCACGCATCCCGATCACGGGTTTCTCGGCGAGGAATCGGGCCGCAGCGGCGGCGACGAGTTCGTCTGGATCATCGATCCGCTGGATGGCACGACCAATTTCCTGCACGGGTTCCCGGTGTTCGCGGTCTCGCTGGCGGTCGAGCGTCGCGGTCGCCTCGAGCATGGAGTCGTCTATGACCCCATGCGCCAGGAGCTGTACACGGCGTCGCGCGGCGACGGCGCTCAGCTCGACGGCAAGCGGATCCGCGTCAGCCGGCAGACGACGCTCGAGGGCGCTCTGGTTGGGACTGGATTCCCATACCGTTCAAACGCGCAATGGACAGACAGCTACATGGCGATGCTACGCGTGGTCATGGAGCAGGCAGCGGGCATCCGCCGTCCGGGCGCGGCCGCGCTCGACCTCGCGTACGTTGCAGCCGGCCGGCTGGATGCGTTCTGGGAGATCGGTCTCAAAACCTGGGATACGGCAGCAGGGACCCTGCTGATCACCGAAGCCGGCGGACGCGTCGGCACGCTCACGGGTGGCGAATTCCGGCAGCGCGGCAACATCCTCGCGGGGACACCCAAGGTGTTCGAGGCGATGATCGAGTGCCTGGAGCCGCACATACCGGCGGGTTTGCGCGAGGTCTGATACGCGCCCCCGACACCGGCGGCGTGCCTCTGGCACTGTCCGCGCTCAGCTGCTTTCGGTCTCGCCCTCGCGCCTGGTCGCCCACAGCGAGGCGAGCACGCCGGCGCCGAGCGTCGCGACAATGATTGCGAGAGACATCAGGTTCGGCACGTGATAGTGGTTCACGAGCAGCATCTTCACGCCGACGAAGGCCAGGATCAGGACCAGGCTGTACTTCAGATACCGGAACATCGCCATCAGCCCGGCCACTGCGAAGTAGAGAGCCCGCAGCCCCAGGATCGCAAACGCGTTCGAGGTGAAGACCAGGAAAGGATCGCGGGTGACCGCCAGGATCGCCGGAATTGAATCGACCGCGAATACGACGTCGGTGATGTCGACGATCACGAGCGCGACGAGCAGCGGCGTCGCGTGCAGCTTGCCGTCCTGGCGAACCAGGAACTTCGAGGTCGTGATCTCCGAGGTCACGGGCATGAAGCGACGGACCACCCGCACGGGCCAGCTGTTGGCGACGTCGGACTCCTCGGCGTCGGGCTTCAGCATCCGGAGCGCGGAGACGAGCAGGATCGCGCCAAATACGTAGAACATCCAGTCGAACCGGTGAACCAGCGCCGTGCCCGCGGCGATCATCAGGCCGCGCAGCACGATCGCACCGACGATCCCCCAGAACAGCACGCGGTACTGGTAAAGCACCGGGATCTTCAGGTACGAAAAGATCAGCGCGATGACGAAGATGTTGTCGACCGACAGCGACCATTCGAGCAAGTAGCCCGTCACGTACTGGACGACAGCGTCCGAGCCCGACGCCACGCCCGACCCAGGCTCGAATCCTAACCAGCGATGCTCATACAACCCGTAGATGGCGATGGTGAACGAGAACGAGACGCCTACCCATACCAGCGTCCAGAAGAGCGCCTGCTTGACCGAGAGCTCCGCCGCCTCGCGATGCAGGACGCTCAGGTCGAGCACCAGCAGCGTCAGGAACAGCACGAGGAACGCGGCCCAGACCAGCTGGGTCATGGCGGCGCAGCCTCAGGTTCGCAACTGTGTGACAGGGTATTCAGGGGAGTGCGTCGACGTCGCCCTTCTCGCGCTGGGCGGGCATCAGATCGCGGGCCGTCAGCCTGAAGTCGAGCGCAATGGCGCTCGCCACGTAGATCGACGAGAAGGTGCCCACGACCACGCCGATCGCGAGCGCGGTGGCAAACCCCTTCAAGACGTCCCCGCCGAAGAGCAGCAGCGACAGCACGGCCAGCATGGTGGTCACGCTGGTCATCATTGTGCGTGACAGGGTCTCGTTGACGGCCATGTCGATGATCTTTGCTGGCGGGTCCTTGCGGCTCAGGCCAAAGCGCTCGCGGATCCGGTCGAAGACAACGACGGTATCGTTCAGCGAGTAACCGACCACCGCGAGGATCGCGGCCAGCGTCGGCAGGTCGAAGGTCATCTGGGTCGCGGCGAAGAAACCGAGCACGACGATGGGATCGTGCATCGCCGCGATCACCGAGCCGAGCGCCAGCTTCCACTGGAATCGCAGTGCGACATAGATCGCAATGAAGATAAAGGTGAAGAGTCCCGCGAGCGCACCCTTCTGAGCCAGCTCCTTCCCGACCTGGGACCCCACTGCCTCGGTGCGCCGAAGTTCGACGCCGGGTACATCGCTGCGGATTGCGGCGAGCACACCTTCGCTCACCTGGCTGACTTCCTTGCCCTCCTCCGGGAGCACGCGCACCAGCACGTCGCGCGTCGTGCCGAAGCTCTGCACTGACGCTTCACCATAGCCCGCCTTCGCGAGCGCCGAGCGTACCCGGTCGATTTCCACGGCCTCGGGGAATGCGAGCTCAATCACCACGCCACCGGTGAAGTCGATGCCGAAGTTGAGCCCGCGGAACGCGAGCAGCAGCAGCGAGCCGATGATCAGGATCCCGGACACTGTGTAAGACCAGCGCCGGCCATCCATGAAGCGGATGTTTGTTTTCTTCTTGAAGAACTCCATGGCGACGGGTCCTCAGATCGGCAGGGACGCCAGCTTGCGCCGACGACCCCAGATGAGGTGGATAAGTGCCCGGCTTCCCAGGATCGCCGTGAACATCGAGGTAGCGATGCCGAGGCACAGGGTGACCGCGAACCCGCGCACAGGTCCAGTACCGAAGGTAAGGAGCACGATGCCGGCGATCAAGGTCGTGACGTTCGAGTCGGCGATGGCGGAGAACGCCTTGTCGAAACCCGCGTTGATCGCCGCGTTCGGGCTCATGCCGTTGCGGAGCTCCTCGCGGATACGCTCGTAGATCAGGACGTTGGCGTCCGCCGCCATGCCCACCGTGAGCACGATTCCAGCGATACCTGGCAGCGACAGGGTTGCCTGGAAAAGTGACATCAGCGCCGTGAGCATCACCATGTTGGTGATGAGCACCAGGCTTGCGACGACGCCGAACCAGCGGTAGTAGGTGACCAGGAACACGAACATCCCGATCATCCCAATGACGAGCGCCCGGAAGCCGCGGTCGATGTTGTCCTGCCCGAGGCTCGGACCCACCGTGCGCTGCTCGACGATATAGAGCGGCGCGGCCAGGGAGCCAGCACGGAGCAGCAGCGCGAGCTCGCGAGCCTCGCCCGCCATGAGACCGGTGATCTGGAAATTGCTGCCGAACACCCCCTGGATGGTTGCGACGCTGATGACCTCTTCCTCCGTGCATTCGGTGCCCGAACGCACGCCGCGGCACTGCTGCTGCTCCGTCAGCCGCTTCTTCTCGATAAACACCACGGCCATCGGCCGGCCGAGATGCGTCCGCGTGGTCTCGAGCATCTCGGCGGCACCGCGCGCGTCGAGCTTGACGAACACCGCGGGCTGGCCCTGGCTGAACCCGGAGCTCGCGTCGACGAGCTGCTCTCCCGAGGCGATGACCTCCCGCTTGAGCAACACCGGCCCGCCGGTGCGCATGCGGTAGAGCCGCGATCCGAGCGGCGCACGCTTCAACCGCTCGGCCTCGGCGGCGTCGTTCTGGTCGTCGACCAGGTGGAACTCGAGCGTGGCGGTGGCACCGAGCACGCGCAGCGCTTCGTTGGGGTCCTGAACGCCGGGCAGCTGCACGAGTATGCGGTTGAGCCCCTGCCGCGCCACGATGGGCTCGGCAACGCCCAGCTCATCGACACGGTTGCGCAATGTCGTGATGTTCTGCTCGATTGCGAAATCCTGCCGCTGGCGGATGTGATCGGGCCCAAGCTTGACCGCGAGCTCCGCACCCTCACCCGCGGCGCTGTTGGCGACCGACAGGGTCGGATCCTGCCTGCGGATCGCCGCGGTGGCCCGCTCCGCATCCGTGGCCGAACGCAGTTCGATGGCAACGGTGTCGACGCCGTTATTGCGAACCCCGGTGAATGGGATCCGCTCGTGGCGAAGCAAGGTGCGGTAGTCGCGCTCCATGCCCGAGAGGAGCTGCTTGACTGCGCCCGCGACGTCCACTTCGTAGAGGAAATGCACACCGCCTCGCAGATCGAGGCCCAGACTCATGGGCTTCAGCCCGATGGCGCGCACCCAGCCCGGCGTGCGCGGCACCTGCGACAACGCGACCAGGTAGTCCTCTCCCATGGATTCCTGCAGCACGTCGCGGGCGGAGAGCTGCTGCTCCACCGTATGGAACCGCAGCACCAGCCGGTCCTCGGCCAGGTAGGACGCCTCGAGCGGAATATTCTTCGCGACGAGGGCCATCGTCACCGATCCGTGATCGGCTTCCGCCATCGCGGCGCGATCGTTACGGGAGAGCTGCAGCGCCGGTGCGTCGCCGTACAGGTTCGGCAGCGCGAACAATGCCGACACGAACAAGATGATCGCGACCAGCCAGACCTTCCAGGCCGGGTAACTGTGCATCTTTGGGCTCCCGCGGGCTCAGGTGCTCTTGAGCGTGCCCTTGGGCAGGACGCGGGTGATCGTCTGACGCTGGACCTTGACTCGGACGCCGTCGGCGATCTCGACCGTCAGGAACTGATCACCGCTTTCCGTCACCTTGCCGAGAATGCCGCCGCTGGTCTCGACTTCGTCACCCACCGCGAGCGCGCCGACCATCGAGCGGTGCTCCTTGGCCCGCTTTGCCTGCGGGCGGATGAGGAGAAAATAGAACACCACGAAGATCAGCAGCAGCGGCAGCAGCTGGACGAGTGCGCCACCGGGGGCCCCGCCTCCGGCCGTCTGGGCCCAGGCGCTCGGGATCAACCAATCCATCAGGGGAACTCCTGTGCTACCCCGCGGCGGGGGCGTCGGAAAAAAGGCGGGCGATTATACCCGAGCGCCCGGTGAACTGCCGACGGTGGCGGGTTGTGCCTCGGGTCCCGAAAGGAAGTCACGCTGGAACTCGGCGTATCCACCGACCTCGATTGCGGCGCGAATCCGGCCCATCAGGCCGAGGTAGTAGTGCAGGTTGTGGATCGTATTGAGCCGCGCGCCCAGGATCTCGCTGCAGCGGTCGAGGTGACGCAGATAGGCGCGGCTGTAGTGCCGGCAGGCATAACAGTCGCAGCCGGCATCGAGCGGGCGCAGGTCGTCCTGATGCGCGGAATTTCGTATACGGACCACCCCTTCGGTCGTGAACAGATGACCGTTGCGCGCGTTGCGGGTCGGCATCACGCAATCGAACATGTCGATGCCGCGGGCCACCGCCCGGACGATGTCGGCCGGGGTGCCGACCCCCATCAAGTACCGGGGTCGATCCGACGGCATCAGCGGGTCGAGCGCCTCGAGCACGGACTCACGCTGCTCGGCCGGCTCGCCGACCGCGAGCCCCCCAACGGCGTAGCCGTCGAAACCGATGCCGGTCAACGCCTCCAGGGAGGCGGCGCGGAGCTGAGGCCAGGTTCCGCCCTGGACGATCCCGAACAGCGCGTTCGCATTGCCCAGGCGATCGAACTCGACGCGGCTACGCGCCGCCCAGCGCGCCGACAGCTCCATCGAGTTTCGCGCGACGGGCTCGCTGGCTGGGTACGGCGTGCACTCGTCGAAGACCATCACGATGTCCGCGTCGAGCGCCGTCTGAACCGCGATCGAGCTCTCCGGCGTGAGCAGCACCGGATCGCCGTTGACGGGTGAGCGGAACCGCACACCCTCCTCCGTGAGCTGGCGAAGCTCCGCGAGGCTCCAGACCTGAAATCCGCCGGAATCGGTGAGGATCGGCCCCGGCCAGTTCATGAAGCGATGCAGCCCGCCGTGCGCGGCGATCACCTCGGGCCCGGGACGCAGCATGAGATGAAAAGTATTGCCGAGCACGATCTGCGCGCCGAGACCCTTGAGCTCCTCGGGTGTCATGGCCTTGACCGTTCCGTATGTGCCAACCGGCATGAAGGCGGGCGTCTCCACCGCGCCGCGCACGAGACCGAGCCGGCCGCGTCGGGCCCGACCGTCGCGCGCCAGCAACTCGAAGTTCATGAACGAGCGCGCGGCACGATCGCGGCGCGGTCCGGCTCGACGAACATCGCGTCCCCATAGCTGAAGAACCGATACCGACCGGCGACGGCGTGCCGGTATGCATCCAGCACGCGCTCGCGCCCCGCGAAGGCGCACACCAGCATCAGCAGGCTCGACTCGGGAAGGTGGAAGTTCGTGAGCAGCACGTCGACGACGCGAAAGCGATGACCGGGCCTGATGAAGAGGCGCGTCTCGCCCTCGTACGGCACCAGGGTCCCGCCCGCAGCGGCGGACTCCAGGGCGCGGACACTGGTGGTCCCGACCGCGACCACGCGGCCGCCGCGCTCACGAGCCGCCGCGACCTGCGCACACAGGTCGGCCGAAATACTCATCAGCTCGGAGTGCATGTGGTGGGCGTCCAGATCGTCGGCGCGCACCGGCTGAAACGTGCCAGCTCCGACATGCAAGGTCAGGTGCGCGGTAGCGATGCCGGCGGCCCCGCAGCGCTCGATGATGCCAGCATCGAAGTGCAGACCCGCGGTCGGCGCCGCCACCGCACCCGGCACCCGTGCATAGACCGTCTGGTAGCGCTCGCGATCGATCGCCTCGGCCGCACGGTGCAGATAGGGCGGCAGCGGTATCTCGCCGTGCCGTTCGAAGACTTGAAGCGCCTGGTCCTCAAAGCGGACTTCCCAGAATTCGTCGCGCCGGCCCGCCACGACGGCGCGATGTCCCCCGGCGAGCGTTAGCCCCGACCCGGGACGCGGGGGCTTGCTGGCGCGAAGCTGCGCCAGGACGCGGTGCGCATCGATGACGCGCTCGAGCAGCAACTCGATGCGTCCGCCGCTGTCCTTGGCACCGTGCAGCCGCGCCGGCAGCACGCGCGTGTCGTTGAAGACCAGAAGATCGCCCGGGCGCAGCAGCGCGGGCAGATCGGTGAAATCCCGATCGGCGATCGCACCCACATCGCCGTCGAGATGCAGCAACCGGCTGCCGCAGCGTCGCTCGCAGGGATAGCGGGCGATCAGCTCGTCGGGAAGGTCGTACGCAAACTCGCTGCGCAGCATCGGGCGCGCATGCTAGCAGAGCCACAGCGGGCGAATTGGCTCCGAGGCGAGTGCTCCCGGAAGACTACGCGGGACTGTCGGTCAAACCGGCCCGTCGTCGGCCGGCGGTGGCGGTACCGGCATCCCGGGGGGCATTGGCGGCATGCCCGGCCCCGGAACCCGGATCGCGCCGTGCGTCGGTCGGTCCTGCGGCACCGTAACGCTCACCTCCATCCGCTTGCGGCTGCGCAGGACGTCGAGCTTGAGCTTCTCGCCGGGCTGATACGAGCTCAGGATACGAAACGCGTGGCCCGGGCTCTCGGGCACCCGACCGTCGATCCCCATGAGGACGTCTCCGTCTTGAAGCTGATAGGCGCTCTCGTTCGGGGCGCGCACCACGAGCAGGCCTTTTTCGGTGCCAAAGTAGCTGCCGAGCCGCGGGGTGATCTCGACCAGCTCGAGCTCACCGAAGCCATGACCGGGGCCGAGGAAATGCTCGAAGGGCGGAAACGAAACGACGTCCGGCAGCATTGCGACCTCGGGCAGATCGAAGCGGTCGCGAAACATGGTGAAGAACGGCGGTTCGGCAGCCTTGGTGGTAACCGTCGCCGTCTGGCGCTTGTCGCCACGAAGATAGTCGACCTTGACCCTGGCGCCCGGGTCGATCTCGCTCAGGTGCTCGACGAGCTGTGTCGCCGCGGTTTCGTCGCCGGCCCGCTTGAGGGTCTTGCCGTCAATCGCGACGATGACGTCGGACGGGCGCAGGCCCGCTGCTTCGGCCGGACCACCTGGGCTCACGCCCACGATCTCGACGCCCGTGTCGCGCGGCTTCTCGGTGCCGATATTCACGCCCAGCATCGCGCCGCGACGCCCCGTACGCCTGAACCCGACGACATCTCTCTCGTGATCGCCGTAGAGCTGCCGGCTCAGATCGGCGACCTCGCTCGCCGCCGTGTCGAGGCGCGCCTGCGCCTCGGACAGCGATTTTCGCAACTGTTCACGGTCTGCGTTCGCCTCGGCGGCAAGACAGGGGGTGCTCATCGCCGCGACGACCGTGAGGCCCACGATGATCACCGTGTGTGCAAGAAACCCTTTCATCGTCAAAACCTCCGGGATGTGCAATCTCGACGGCGTGCGGCGTCCGCTCGTCGGCCGTCAGAGCGCGACCCGCTGCGCCTCGACGTAGCGCAGCTGGACCAGCGTGTTCATGATCTCGACCCGCTCGCGCCACAGGCGCTCCCTCAGATCCGGGGCCGCATGCGCCGCCCCGGACACCGAGAGCTGGTGGTCTACCCACTGCACCTGCGCCTGCAGCGTGTCAATCGGCACCGCGGTGCCGGCGCGCTCGACGGCCGGCCGCGCGGGGAGCGCCGCCAGGACTTCCTCGAGTACGCGCGAGCGGTCACGCAGTTCCTCGATCGAATCGAGGGTCTGTGGCAGAACGACGGCCGCAGGCCTGGCGACGAGCTCCGGCACCCCAGGCCCGGTCTCGCGCAGCAGCATCCCCGCCAGCACTCCGAGCATCGCGCAGGATGCGGCAATCGCGACTGCACCGCCCCGGCGGCGCGGCACGGCCGGACGGGATTGCGCGTCGATCCGGGCGCGCAAGCGCGCCCAGCCGTCCGCCGACGGATCGACCGCCGGCAGCGCCGCCAGACGCCGGCGCACGGTCTCGATCTCGGCCTTCGTCCGCGCGCATTCGGTGCAGGACTCAACATGCGAACGCACGGCGAGGTCGACCGGCTCGCCGTCGCGCAGGTTCAGCAGATGGTCGATACGGGCATGCATGGCTGTATCACTCCGGACGGCTCGAGCAGTTCGCGCAACCGTTCGTGCGCGCGCGCGAGCTGAGACTTGGACAGGCTGGGCGTGCCGCCGAGCAGCGCGCCGATCTCCGCGTGCGTATAGCCCTCGACATCGTGCAGCCAGACGACGAGCCGCGCCGTCTCGCCCAGCCGATCAAGCGCGCGCTCGAGATCGAGGCCGAGCTGCGCACCCTCGGGCGCCACCGGCTCGGCATCGCCCGAGCGGGACTCAGCATCGCCGTGCGTGATCAGGCGCAAACCTCGACGCCAGGGCGAACGCAGCTGCATGAGGCACCGCGTAACCGTGATGCTCCGTACCCACCCCGCGAACGAGCCGCGGCCGTCGTACTGGTCGAGCTTGGTCAGCACGTCGATGAACACGTCCTGCGCGAGATCCTCGGCCGCGGCGAGTCTGCCCAGCAGGCGTCGCGCGAGCGTAGTCACGCCCGGAGCGAAGCCGCGATAGATAGCCTCGAGGGCGTCGATCTCACCAGCGCGAGCGCGCTCCAGAGTTCCCGGCGCAAGATCAATGTCGGCAATCGAAGGCATGCACCCCCTAAGATGCGGCCGGACGCGAAAAGGTCGCAGACAGGCGTTCGCGGGAGGGGGCAAACCGTGTCAGCGAGCGCGGGCCACCTGCGCCGGGGCGGACCTCTGCCCGCACTGCAGATACGACGACTCCGCGAGCCACTCACGGTCGGGGTAATAGGCGAAGACCAGTGCACCGTGCTTCAGCGTATCGATCATGCGGCGGGCAACGGCTGATCGCACGGCCGGGCAACCCCAGCTGCGCCCGATCCGGCCCTGCTTGCGGACGACGTCCTGGCTGACGTACGGCGCACCATGCATGACGATCGCACGATCGAGCGCGCGATCGTTAAAGCCGGGCTCCAGTCCCTGCAGACGCAGCGAATAGCCGTTTGCGCCGTCATAAGGATCGGTTGCGCGAAAGAGCCCCAGGCTCGACATGTGGCTGCCCTCGGTGTTCGAGAAGCGCTCGGCGAGGCGCTCGCCTGTGCCGCGTCCATGTGCCACCAGCTCCTCGAACAGCAGACGGCCACGACGAAGATCGAACACCCACAACCTGGGCTCGCTGGACGGACGGGAGTAGTCGATGACCGCGAGACGATCGAGCTCGCCTGCAGCTCCCTCGCGACCTGCGCATTCCGCCGCGCCCGCGGCCAGCGTGAGCACGGCCGGGTTGGCGGCCGGCGCGGCGTGGACGAGCAGGTCCGCGAGCCGGGGCTCGGCTCGCGCGATACCTGCGGCGAAGAGAAACACGGTGGCGGCGCCGGTCAGGACTCGTCGTTTCATGCAGACCTTCAGCAATCCCGGCGCAGGCTCTGCACCCCACCGGCTCTGACCCTCGGGGATACGTTTCGTTCCGTCGCTCCATCATCGCCCAGGCATTCTCTGCACGCGAGAAGTCCCTTCGCAATCCATTAGCACAGTCCTGAATTGCTTGACTTAATTCCCGTCGAAACCGATTCGGGTAAGCTGCGCGCTCTTTGCCGGGATGGCGGAACTGGTAGACGCACCGGACTCAAAATCCGGCGGTGGTGACACCGTGGGGGTTCGATTCCCCCTCCCGGCACCAGGAGATCGATGAACTTCTGCTCGAACTGCGGTCAGCCCGTCGAACTGCGAATCCCGCCGGGGGACCACCTGCCGCGCTTCGTCTGCGGGGCCTGTGGCACGATCCACTATCAAAATCCGCGTATCGTCGCCGGCTGCGTGCCGGTCTTCGAGGACCGCATCCTGATGTGCCGGCGCGCCATCGAGCCGCGCCGCGGCTTCTGGACGTTCCCCGCCGGCTTCATGGAGAACGGCGAAACCATCCAGGATGCCGCCCGGCGCGAGTCGGTCGAGGAGGCGCTGGCGGAGGTCGATATCGGCTCGCTGCTGTCCGTCGTCCACGTGCTGCACGCGGACCAGGTGCACGTCACGTTCCGCGCCGGTCTGCCGCGCCCTATATTCGGAGTGGGCCCGGAGAGCCTTGAGGTGGTGCTGTGCGACGAGGCTGAGCTGCCCTGGTCCGAAATCGCGTTCCTGAGCGTCGAGTTCGCCTTGCGGCGATTCGTCGAGGACCGTCGCGCAGGCGTCGAGGCGCATCATTTCACCACGATCGATCTGCGCCGCCGCGCCGGAAACTAAAGCCCGGTCCTTGCAGGGCGGCCGTGCTTTGGCAGAATACGGGCCCCGCGCGTGCCCGTTCCACGCGATGCGAGCGGGATTTCGCGGAGTTTCAGATGACTTTTGTCGTCACCGAAAACTGCATCAAGTGCAAGTACATGGACTGCGTCGAGGTCTGCCCCGTGGACTGTTTCCACGAGGGGCCGAACATGCTGGTCATCGATCCTGAGGAGTGCATCGACTGCACGCTTTGCGAGCCGGAGTGCCCCGTCGAGGCCATCTTCTCTGAGGAGGAGATCCCGGATGGCCAGGAGCCCTTCAAGGCGCTCAATGCCGAGCTGGCAGCTCAATGGCCCGTGATCACGGAGAAGAAGCCCCCGCCCGAGGACGCCAAGGAGTGGGAGGGGCGCGACGGCAAGCTCGCGCTGCTCGAGCGCTAGGCTCAGCGCGCTGCGGCCGCCGCCGCCTTCTCCGTTTCCTGGATCGTCTGCACGAGCTGCGCCGGCGTCAGGTAGCCGCCCACATAGTCGCCGTTGGTGGTGAATATGGCCGGCGTGCCTTCGACGCCGAGGTCGTCGCCGAGCTCGTACTGCGTCTTGATGACGGAATCGCCGCAGGACTTGCCCTTGATGGGCTCGTCGCGCTTGGCGCGCGTGAGTGCATCCTTGCGGTCTGCGGCGCACCACACTGATTCCGACTTGGCCCACGAGGCCGTGCCGGGACCAGTGCGCGGATAGCTCATGTAGCGCACGCGGATCCCTGCCTTGTTGTACTCGGCGATCTGCGAGTGAAACTTCCGGCAGTAGCCGCAATCGACATCGGTGAACACCGTGACCGTCATCTTCGGGTTCGCCGGCGAGAAGATGATCATGTCTTCCTCAGGTGCCGCCGCGAGCGCCTTGGCGCGCGCCGAGCTGCGGCGCGCGGCGGTAAGGTTGGTCTGCGATTCGAGATCGTAGACGTCGCCGCTGACCAGGAACTTGCCGTCCTCGCTCACGTAGGCGACCAGACCGCCCATCGTCACTTCGTAGAGCCCTGGGATCGGCGAGTTGCTGACGTCGGACGGCTTTACGCCCTGCAGCTTGGCGACGACACGCGTGCGCACATCCGCCGGCACGGCATGCTTGTCGGCGCGGGCACGGGCATCCTGCGCCTGCACGACTCCGCTCCATGCTGCGAGCATCAGGGTCGCGACGCCGAATACCTTGGTGAGAGTACGCATCGAGTTCATCCGGGGCCAGACAGGGTGCGTCGCCATCTGAGACAGCGGCGGCGTGCCGGGGTTCAGAATCGGCGGGCGAAGTCTAGCAGAGGCCCGCCGCACGCACGGGCCCGGGCGGCTCAGCCGCGCGGGTGGTGCTGGGAATGCACGTCCTTGAGCCGTTCGCGCGCCACGTGAGTATAGATCTGGGTCGTCGACAGATCGCTGTGCCCGAGCAGCATCTGCACGACGCGCAGATCGGCGCCGTGGTTCAGCAGGTGAGTCGCGAAGGCATGCCGCAGCGTGTGCGGCGAAAGGTCCTTGCTGACACCGGCCTTGCGTGCATAGCGCTTGATGATGTGCCAGAACGCCTGGCGCGTCATCCGGTCCCCCCGGCGCGTCGGGAACAGGAAGTCGGTCTGACGCTCGAGCAGGATCTCGACGCGCGGGCCCTGCAGGAACTGCTGGATCCACTGCACGGCCTCCTCGCCAAGCGGAATCATCCGTTCGCGGTTGCCCTTGCCGACGATTTTGAGGACACCCTGATTCAGGTTCACCTGAATCAGCTTGAGATTCACCAGCTCGGAGACCCGGAGCCCGGTGGCGTACAGGACCTCGAGCATCGTGCGGTCACGGTGACCGAGCGGATCGCTCACGGCAGGAGCGGCCAGCAGGGCCTCGACTTCCTCCTCCGTGAGCGACCTCGGCAACGATCGGCCGACCTTCGGCATCGCGATCTGTGCGGTCGGATCCTCGCGCAAATGCCCCTCGCGGAGCTGATAGCGGTAGAAGCGCCGGAAACTGGAAAGCTGTCTCGCCGTGGACCGGGGCCGGGCCCCGCCCTGGACGCGCGAGGCCATGAAGGCGAGGACGTCCCCGCGTTGCGCAGTCATCAACGACTGCTCGCGCACGTCGAGCCAGCGCTCGAGTGCAGTGAGGTCCGCGCGATAGGCGGCGAGGGTATTCGGGGACAGCCCGCGCTCCATCCAGACGGCGTCCAGAAAGCGGTCGATCGGGCCGGGTCCGCCCGCATCTCCACTTGCCCGTTGTCGTCGGGTAATCACGCCGGCCTTGATTGCTGTGCTCATGTCGCCTCGAAGGCTCGAATGCCCGAAAGTATGCGAGGCACCCCAAGGCGCGTACGTGACAGTTCTCACAGAACCCATCACCGTTAACATAACTGGAACCAGTTCACAGAAACTCTCCGCGGGGCCGCGAGACCGCCGCGTCACCCTCGCCCCGAGGAATTTGACAGATGGCGTTGCCGGTGTCGCGGGTCTGGTCCACAGCGTATGGAATCGTGGCACTGCCGGTATTCGGAGTGCTGCTCGCCATCACATCGGTGCTCGCACTGCTGGTCCCCGGCCTTGCACTACGGCGTCGCCTGGTGCGCTTCTTCGCGCGGCTGGGGCTCCGGGTGCTTGGTCTGCGGGTATCGGTCCGGGGCACGAAGCATCTGCCGGACGGCTCCTGCGTCGTCGTGGCCAACCACGCGAGCTACCTGGACGGCGTGGTACTCAAGGCCGTACTACCGCCGCGCTTCTCATTCGTCATCAAGCGCGAGGCCGCGGCTTTTCCGGTGGCGGGGTTGCTGCTGCGGCGGATCGGCTCGGAGTTCGTAGACCGAGGCAGCCACAGCGGTCGCCAGAGCGATGCGCGACGCGTCGTGCGCCGCGCGGCAGCGGGCCATTCGCTGGTATTCTTTCCCGAGGGCACGTTTGTCGAGGAACCGGGGTTGCGCCGATTTCACATCGGCGCCTTCGTAGCCGCAGCGCGCGCGCAGCAGCCGGTCGCGCCGGTGGTGATCCGCGGTGCGCGCCGCGCGATGCCGAGCGGCGCGATCGTCCCGCGTGCCGGTCGCATCGACGTCGAAATCCTCGAAGCGCTGCTGCCCACCGATTCGCGTCACGCTGCCGACGAACTGCGCCACGAGGCACGCCGCCGAATACTCGCGCGCCTAGACGAGCCTGACCTGGAAGCCGCATCCTGCCTCAGACTCCCCGCCGAGCGGTAACCTGCGGGACGTCGACCCTGGCGGGAGCAGCTACATGTTCCGCCGGTACTGCCCGCCGACCTGATAGAGCGCGCGCGAGATGCTGCCCAGGGAGGCCGACTTCACCGTCTCCATCAGCTCGCCGAACACGTTGCCGCCGCTCGCCGCGTTTTCCTGCAGCCGCTTGAGCGCCTGCGGTCGCCGCTCGGCATTGCGCGCGAGGAAATCGCGCACGTTGCTCACCTGGTCCCGCTTCTCCTCCTCGGTCGAGCGGATCAGCTCCGCGCCGCGCAGCTCGTCGACACCCTGTTGCAAGCCCAGGAAGGTGTTGACGCCGATGATCGGCAGCGAACCGTCGTGCTTGCGGGTCTCGTAGTAGAGACTCTCCTCCTGGATGCGGCTGCGCTGGTACATCGTTTCCATCGCGCCCAGCACGCCGCCACGCTCCGCGATGCGGTCGAACTCCCGGTAAATCGCTTCCTCGACCAGGTCCGTCAGGTAGTCGATTGCGAACGACCCCTGCCACGGATTCTGCGTCTTGTTGAGCCCCAGCTCCTTATTGATGATGAGCTGGATCGCGACCGCGCGCCGCACCGATTCCTCGGTCGGCGTGGTGATCGCTTCGTCGTAGGCGTTGGTGTGCAGGCTGTTGCAGTTGTCGAAGAGCGCATAGAGCGCCTGCAGCGTCGTACGCACGTCGTTGAACTGGATCTCGCGCGCATGGAGGCTGCGGCCCGAGGTCTGGATGTGGTACTTGAGCATCTGCGAACGCGGCCCGCTGCCGTACAGGTCGCGCATCGCGCGCGCCCAGATCCGTCGTGCCACGCGCCCGATCACCGCGTACTCGGGATCCATGCCGTTTGAGAAGAAGAACGAGAGATTCGGCGCGAACTCATCGATCTTCATGCCGCGCGCGAGATAGTACTCGACGATAGTGAAGCCGTTGGCGAGCGTGAAGGCGAGCTGCGACACCGGGTTGGCCCCGGCTTCCGCGATGTGGTAGCCCGAGATCGAGACCGAGTAGAAGTTCCGGACGTTCTTCTCGATGAAATACTGCTGGACGTCGCCCATCATCCTGAGCGCAAACTCGGTCGAGAAGATGCAGGTGTTCTGCGCCTGATCCTCCTTGAGTATGTCTGCCTGCACCGTTCCGCGCACCATCGACAGGGCCTCGGCGCGGATCTTCTCGTAAGTCTCGCGATCGAGTAGCTGGTCGCCTGTCACGCCCAGCAGCCCGAGCCCCGAGCCGTCGTGGTGAGCCGGCAGCTCGCCCTTGTAGCGCGGCCGCTCGCGGTCGCGATGGAGCTCGGCGATCTTCCGCTCCGCGGCCTCCCAGCCACCGCTCGAGCGGAGATGCCGCTCGACGCGCTGGTCGATCGCGGTGTTCATGAACATCGCGAGGATCATCGGCGCCGGGCCATTGATCGTCATCGATACTGAAGTCGTCGGGTCGCAGAGATCGAACCCCGAATAGAGCTTCTTCATGTCGTCGAGCGTGGCGATGGACACGCCCGAGTTGCCGATGCGGCCATATATGTCCGGCCGCTCGTCCGGGTCCTCGCCGTAGAGCGTGGTCGAATCGAAGGCCGTCGACAGACGCGCCGCGCCATGACCGGACGCCACGTAGTGGAATCGCCGGTTGGTTCTTTCCGGACCGCCCTCGCCCGCGAACATCCGCGTCGGATCTTCTTCCTCACGCCGGTATGGGTAGACGCCCGCGGTGTACGGGAAATGTCCGGGCAGGTTTTCCCGCAACAGGAAGTTGAGCTGATCGCCCCAGTCGCGCCACGACGGCACCGCGAGCTTTGGTACGCGGTTGCGGCTCAGCGTCTCGGTGTAGTTCTCGCCGCGGATCTCGCGGCCGCGCACCACATAGCGATACTCGTCGTCGGTCGCCGACTTCGACACCGTCGGCCACTGCTTGAGCAGCTCAATGGCCTCGGCGCCAACCGCGTCGAGCGCGTCGTTGTAGGCGTCGCGCAGCCGCGCCCGCGCGGGATCGCTCGCATCGGCGAGCGCGGCGTCAGCGTAGCGCTCGAGCGCCGTCGGCAGCAGTGGATCGCCCAGCACGCGCAGCGCTTCGTGCAGACTGTTCGCGCGGCTCGCAGCCTCGGCGCGATGCTGCAGGTCCTCGCGCGCGCGCCGCCCGTTTGCCGCGATCTCGGCCAGATAGCGCGTGCGCTGCGTCGGCACGAGCGCGTGCCGCTCGATGAGCTGTATCGGTCCCGGATCCGTAACCGTCCAGCGCGGCTCGCCGCCCGCTTTCGAATCGAGCAGGCGCGTGAGCGCGTCGAATAACCGGTTGACCCCGGGATCGTTGAACCGGCTCGCGATCGTCGGGAAGACCGGGATCTCGGCATCAGGCCGCTTCATGGTCGGGTGGTTCCGCCGCCACTGCTTGCGCACGTCGCGCAGCGCATCCTCCGCGCCCCGCTTCTCGAACTTGTTGAGAGCGATCAGCTCGGCGAAATCGAGCATGTCGATCTTCTCGAGCTGGCTCGCCGCACCATACTCGCTGGTCATCACGTACACCGGCACGTCGACGAGGTCAACGATCTCCGTGTCGCTCTGGCCAATGCCTGCCGTCTCCACCACGATCAGATCGAACCCGGCGCACTTGAGCAGGTTGATGGTGTCGGCCAGCACGGCGCTGGTCGCGAGGTTCCGCCGCCGGGTTGCAAGCGAACGCATGAAGATCTGCTCGTTGGCGAGCGAGTTCATCCGGATGCGGTCGCCGAGCAGCGCGCCGCCGCTCCTGCGGCGGGTCGGATCCATGGCGATCACGCCGATGTTGCGGCCCGGGTGAAAGCGTACGAAACGCATGAGGAGCTCGTCGGTCAAACTCGACTTGCCTGCGCCGCCTGTGCCGGTGATGCCGATAACCGGCGCCGGACGCGCCACCCTCGTCACCGCCTTGCGCAGGGTGTCGGGCAGGGCGCCGGATTCCTCGTCACGCTCGAGCGACGAGATCGCGCGCGCGATCTGCAGGTGATCGCGCGGACCCATCGGTCCGAACGCGTAGGGCGTGCGGGGGACTCCACGTACGCGCTGAAGCACGTCGTCCATCATCCCGTCGAGACCGAGCCTCCGACCGTCCTCGGGCGAATAGATACGCTCGACGCCATAGGCGTGCAGCTCGTCTATCTCGTGAGGTGCGATCGTGCCGCCGCCACCGACGATGACCCGGATGTGGCCCGCACCCGCCTGCGCAAGCATGTCGACCATGTAGCGAAAATATTCGTTGTGCCCGCCCTGGTAGGAGCTGCAGGCGATGGCGTCCGCGTCTTCCTGGATCGCGGCGCGCACGATGTCCGCGACGCTTCGGTTGTGACCCAGGTGCACGACCTCGGCACCGTGGGCCTGCAGCAGACGGCGGATCATGTTGATCGCGGCGTCGTGACCGTCGAAGAGCGAAGCCGCGCTGACGAAGCGTAGCGGTTGGCCCTCATCCGCCTCCAGCGTTGCCTTGCGCGCTGCGCTGCCTTGCGTCTTGCCGTTGCCCATGTCGCCGCCCTCGCCCCGCCCGGAGGTCAGTGGTTATGCTACTCGTTAGTAGGAATCTACCTTTCAGTATGATAAGTTGCCGGTCGGGAGTCAATTTTTCCAAAGGCACCGGCCGGCGCACTGGAGGATGGATGAGCGACCGTCGAAGGTCCAGCGCAGGGCGGGGGCGTGCGGCCCCTGCATCGCCCGCCTCACCCTGGGTAGGTGGGAGGCGCGGCCGGCGTGATCATGGCCTGAAGCGCGAGGCCGTCATCCGGGCGGCCGCACGCGCTTTCAACGCGCAGGGCTATCACCACA
>DATJKD010000126.1:0-25344 GCA_035491795.1 Steroidobacteraceae bacterium
CAGAGGCTCTACGGCCCAGGGTTTCTCGAGCCCCTTGGCGAGCACGACGACATCGAAGGCGACGTTGGAACGGTCCGCGCATGCGCGTGTCTGCCCCGCGAACGCGGGCCGCTGGTCAGGGGCGTTCGGCTCGGGTCTCGCAAGCGGCGCGCAGCCCTTGGCGGCGGGCATTTCGGCATCCGCGCAGGAGACGAGGACGCTGGCGACCAGGACCACACCCGCGGTGAGAATCGTGCATCTGGTCCCGAGAGAGACTGTGCGCGCCATGATTTCTCCGTGAAGTGCCGGCCCGGTCTGCCGCTCGACCAAGGGCACCGTTTACCGTTCGAGACAGGATGCGTCTATCGGACAACGCCCGATAGGTGCGCAATTGCGGCCTCGAGCGCGTCCGTCCAATAGGGCAGCGAGCGGCAGACGCATGGGACCGTCCTCCTGTTCCTCGATACGACCGGCGCCGGCCCGCCCGGATTTCAAGGAACTGCCAACCCCGGCAAGTTACCGCCGCCGCCGGGATGAGACCATAGCCCTCGATCGCTGGACTTCGAGCCCGCGCTTGGTACGCAGGATTTCACAAACCGCTGCTACGCTGACCGTGACCGACCGTCATGCGCGGGGGCTGTTGCGCCGCTTTCTCGAGGACGAGCGCGAGCGCGCGGCCGAGGTGCGCCGACGCCGACGTCGCCAGCCGCTGCAGGGCGCACCCACCCTGCGCGCCGCGCACCACGTGCTCGAGAATCTCGACAAGGCCTGGGCGCCGCGATCGCTCGCCTCCTATACCGACACGACGCCCGACGGTGTCGCGCGACTCGGTCTCGCCTGTCTCGAGACGGAAGCAGCGTGGCTCGCCGACTGGCCCGGTATTGCCGCGCGCTCGTTCCTGCGACGCTATCTCGTTCGACCCGGCGACACGATCTATCGCTCGAAGTCTCGGGGCTTCGCAGCCTTCTCGAACCACAGCCTCGAGCGCGTCATTCAGCGCAGCGATAACTGGCGCTCGATTGCGCGCGAGCTGCGCGTCGCCTCGCTGGTCGCGAACTCGCGGCTGCACGAGCTCGCTCAGGAGGCCGGCTTCAGGCAGATGCTGGTGCCGGGATCCTCAGGCGTCTTCGTCGGAGACTTCGACTCGAGCCTGCCGTTCATCCGCTTCGATACCTTCCTGCCGATCAACGCGGCCGGACGAGGACGCTGCGACCTGCTCGTAGAGCTCGCAGGTCTGCTCTGGATCGGGGATCGCTACCAGGCGTTGATGCCGGCGCTCTTCTTCTCGAGCGAGCCGAACGAGCTCATGGACGAAGTGCTTGCGACCTACGAGCGCCATCGCCGTCTTCTCGAGCGCGCGCACCAGCCCGGCGAAGACTGGTTCGGCCTGGCGCTCGCGCAGAAGGACGCCGAGGGCTGAGACCCGCGGCGCGATCCGGCGGCGAGCGGCCGGATAGCAGCCCGGCGTCGCGAGGCATGCGACCTCGTGGACGCGCCTACGAGGCGCGACGGCTCTTCCGGGTCTTGTCGAGCAGCCGGACGATGCCACCGCCCATCTTCATCAACGCCGAGACCTTCGCCGCGGGAAGCTGCATCATCTGCTCATACCAGCGACTGGTGCGCTCGACGAAATCGAGCATCTCGCGCAGCCGGCGTTCGACGATCGGGCTCACCGCGGCATCGCCGTGCGCCGCCTCGAGACACTGGCGCAGCGCGGCCGCTGCCGGGTCGATCTCGCGCGCCTTGCGACCGGCGGCGATCCGCGACACCAACGTCCACGGATCCGCTTCCGCCTCGTAGTAGGTGCGGCGGTCGCCGCGCACCGGGATCGACCGGATGATGCCCCACGCGAGCAGCTCGCGGAGCGAGTTCGAGACGTTCGAGCGGGCGATGCCGAGTGCCGCCGCGATCTCCTCGGAGGAGAGCGGCCGCTCGGAGGCGTACAACAACGCGTGGATCTGGCTGACGGAGCGGTTTACGCCCCAGCGGTCGCCGAGATAGCCCCACTGCAGCACGAAGTCCTGCACCGGTCTTGGGAGAGAGACGTATTCTTCTGATGTTTCTGTCACAACAGAAATTACAGACCTAACCGATCAAATGGTCAAGCTGCAGCCGGGGCCATCAGCGCGAAGCGGATGTCCCGACGGCCCGGCAGCTGTCCCGGTTGATCGTGCAGTCGCACTGAGCCGGGGCGCCGGGGGACGGCGCGCAGACCGCTGCGCAGATCGCGGGCGGCGTGTCTCTGCCGCGCTGCACCTTGATCTCGTTTGGGCAGACACCTCCCACGGCCGCTGCCTGCACCAGCGTGCCCGGGGTCGTCTGCGCCTCGCGACGATGCGATGTGAGTGCGAAGCTCAGGATCGAGCCCAGCGCCGCAGCAGCGACGAGCATGAAGACGATCAGTTCCTTGCGGGCGGCCATGGGAGGTGTGGAGAGCAGGTATTCGTCGGGATTATGCCTTGCGGTGGAGAACTCCCCGATAAGTCCTGCGGCGAACGCGGCGCCCCGCCTTACTCTGTAGGACATGAGTTTCCAGCTCTCTTTGCGTCGCAACCCCGCGTACGCCCTTGCGGGGGTCCTCGTCTGCCTGGTGGGCTGCGCGTCCGCCCCTGATCGCCCCGCCCGGTCGTCGGTCGGTTGCGCTGAGGCCACGCTGGACCAGCACCTGCCGTCCGGTCTATCGGACAAGCGTGCACACTGCATCGCCGGTGGACTGATCGCGCGGTTCTGCAGCCCGACCGAAGCCCGTCTCGCCGGGCTGGGAAAGGAGGTGCGCGACGCCTTCGGCCCCGGCGATGCGGACTGGTCCGATTGGCAGGCGACGCGCGCCGGGGTGCGCTGTGCAGCCGCAGCGGCGGACGTGACCTCCATCATCACCTGCTGCGAGAATGCGCAACCCGGCACCTACAAAGACGGAGATCCTCCGCCATGAAGCTCTCGATGTACGACGCGGCCGTGCCCGTCTCGATCCGCGCGATGAACAACCTCGCTGTCATCCTCGAGAAGGCGGCTGCGCACGCTGAGGCGCGCAAGATCGACCCGGCGGTGCTGATCCAGGGTCGGCTCTTTCCCGACATGTTCCCGCTCGCACGCCAGGTGCAGGTCGCCTCCGACACCGCGAAGTACGGACCGGCGCGTCTTGCGGGCGCAGAAGCGCCCGCGTACGAGGACAACGAAACGAGCTTCGCCGAGCTCGTCGGACGGGTGCGCAGGACGGTTGCCTACCTGGAGACGCTGCCGAAGGCGGCGTTCGAGGGAGCCGAGGATCGCACTGTCACGTGGCAGGCGCGCGGCAAGTCGCGATCCATGCAGGCCATGCCGTATCTCTTCAATCACGTGCTGCCGAATATCTACTTTCACGTGACGACTGCATACGCGATCCTGCGTCACAACGGCGTCGAGCTCGGCAAGGCGGATTACCTGGGTCCGATGTGAGCCTGGTGATGGCAGGACGGCCGCAACCTCAGGCTTCGGCGCCGGGGGCCTGGACCAGCCGCACGTCGCGGCGCGGATACGGAATGACAATTCCGCGGCTTCGGAACGTATCGAGGATCGACTGGTTGATCTCGCTCGTGGCGGCTCCGAAGTCGAGCACCGGCACCCACGGCCGCACGCTGATGTTCACACTCGAGTCCGCGAGCCGGATCGTCTGGATGACGGGCGCAGGGTCCTTGATGACCCGCGGGTTCGCCTCCAGCGACTCCCGGAGCGCGGCAAGCGCGGCGCCGAGATCAGTGTCGTAGGCGACGCCTACGACGACATCCAGTTGCCGCATCTGGCCGAAGTTGTGCAGGATTTCGCCTGCGATCTTGTGATTGGGGATCACGATCTGCGAGCGATCGGGGTTGCCGAGCACGGTGCTGAACAACCTGACCACCTCGACCCGGCCTTCCTCGCCTGCGATCGAGATGTAGTCGCCGACCCGGAACGGCTTGTTGAAGATGATGGAGAGACCGGCGACCAGATCGCCGAGGACACCCTGCATCGCGAGCGCAATGCCCGCGCCCGCCACGCTGAGGCCGGCGATCAGGGGCAGCAGCTCGACGCCCAGGTTCTGCAGCGCCACGATCACGAACAGCGCGAGCAGGAGGACGCGCGCGACACGTGATAGCAACAGCCGGATTGGCGGCTCGAGCTCGATGCGCGCCACCCCGCGGTCGAACCACCGCCCCAGCCAGCGGCTGAGCAGGATCCCCGCGATGAGCACCAGGATGGCGGCGAGGAGCTTGGGCCCGAACCTGACGGCCAGATCGATGATCGTGACCTTGAGCTGTTCGATCGTCTCGAGTTGCTCGTCCATGGCAGCTTCGCTCGCTGATCGGGTGTCAAGCCACACTATCAGCGAGCGGATCGAAATTCGGTCCCCGTCAGGCGCGTTCAGCTGTCAGCAACCGCCTGCGGCAGCACGAACACCCGCCGCGCAAGCGGCGATTGCAGCTGATCCCGCGGGTAATGCCGCAGCAGCCGCCCGCGATCGAGCAGATCGGGATTTGCCGCGGCGAACTCCACCCAGCCTCCGCCGTCGCCCCGCTCGCAGATCCGGGCGCGGATCAGCGCCAGGAACCCGACGGTGATCGTGTCGTGGTAGCGGTCCGGCTTGCCGAGCGAGGTGGCGTACCGTCGGATCGTAGCCGCCATCCGGTCGATGGCCTGGCCGAAGGAGCCGCGGCAGAGATACAGGTATGCCGCGCGCACGTGCGCCGCATGCGTGAAATCCGCTTCCGGCAGCGTGCAGCGCTCGAGCGCCGCCAGGAACTCTGCGTCAGTCATGACTTTTCCTCCATCCGGTGGCTGGCCGATGCGTCCAGGTCCAGGTCGTAGACCTTCTTGAGCTCGCGGATCTTGCGCAGCGTCTCCGGTGAGAAGGGCGTCTTGCCCTCGAACGAGTGCAGCACGATGCCCTCGAGCAGGTCGCCTAACCCCAGGTTCTTGTACTCGGCCAGCGCCTTGAGCACCTTGACGATGCGGCTCTCCAGACGCACACCGGTCTGGACCCGGGTTACCACGATCTTCGTACGCCGCGCCATGATCACGCTCCGGTTCACCGAGTTGGTACCAGCGTACCATTGTACCGCGATATGGGGAAGGGCCGGGGCTGGCGGATAGCCGCCGACGCCCGGGGCGAAGCAACGGGCAGGGTGGTATCGTCCGCTCTCGTGCCTGCAGAGCGCCTGCGACACCGGTAGCCCCGCGCCATGCTCACATTCGAGGAAGTGACGCTGCGACTGCCCGAGGGATTTGCGCTCGAGCGCCTGTCGTTCGCGCTTGAACCCGGCCGTACGACAGCGCTCGTGGGCCCGAGCGGCTGCGGCAAGTCGACTGTGCTGCGGCTCGCTGCCGCGCTGCTCCTGCCCCAGTCGGGGAGCGTCTCCGTCGGCTCACAGGCGCTGACGCCGCACAACGCCAACCTGCTTCGCCATCACCTGGGCTACGTGCTGCAGGAGGGCGGGCTGTTCCCGCACATGACCGCGGGTGAGAACGTGACCCTCATGGCCAGGCACCTGCGCTGGAACGCGTCGCGTGTGCATGCGCGCCTGACGGAGCTGCTCGCGCTGATTCATCTGACGCCGGATCACATGGCGCGACGGCCTGCCGAACTGTCAGGCGGGGAGCGCCAGCGGGTTAGTCTGGCGCGCGCACTCATGCTCGACCCCGCGCTGCTGCTGCTCGACGAGCCCCTGGGTGCGCTCGATCCGATCGTACGTCATGGGCTGCAGCGCGAGCTGCGGCAGCTCTTCCGTGCGCTGCGCAAGTCCGTGCTGTTCGTGACGCACGACATCACCGAGGCGGGCTATCTGGCCGACGACCTGATCCTGATGCGCGACGGACGGATCGTGCAGCGCGGGCCTCTCCGGGAACTGGTCAACGCACCGGCGGAGGAATTCGTCGCGGATTTCGTTGCGGCGCAGCGCCAGCTCGCCGAGGTCCTGGCGGAGGACGAAGCGTTGGCGGAACCCGAATGACGAGATGCACGACGGCGTTCCGTGCCCTTGTTGCGCTCGCGCTGCTGTTACCGGCGCTAGCCGCCGGGCAGGCCGATGAACGCGACTCGTCCCGCGCGGTGATCGGCTCGAAAGCCTTCACCGAATCCGTGATCCTTGGCGAGATGATGACCGGGCTCCTCGAAAGCGAAGGGATACCCGCGACGCACTGGCGCGAGCTGGGCGGCACACGCGTGCTCTGGAACGGCCTGCAGGCCGGCGACATCGACGCCTATGTCGAATACACCGGAACGATCCTGCTCGAGATCCTGGGCGAGGGCGCGGCGACCGACGATTCGCACCTCGAGGCGCTGCTTGCCGAGCAGGGCGTGGGGATTGCGGCGCGGCTCGGCTTCAACAACACCTATGTGCTCGGCATGCGCGAGGCGGACGCTGAGGCGCTCGGCATACGACGCATCTCGGACCTGCGGGTCCATCCCGAGCTCAAATTCGGGCTGTCGAACGAGTTCGTCTCGCGCGCCGACGGCTGGCCGGGTCTGCGTGCGGCGTACCATTTACCGCATCCCGAGCCGCGCGGTCTGCAGCACGATCTCGCGTACCGCGGCCTCGCGTCGCGGGACATCGACGTGATCGACCTGTACTCGACGGATCCCGAGATCGAGTACTACAAGCTGCGGCGACTCGAGGACGACCTCGGGTATTTCCCGCGCTACGACGCCGTCATCCTCTACCGCCGCGGGCTGCGCGGCGACGCGGTGGCGGCGTTGGGCCGGCTCGAGGGTGTTCTCGACGAGAATTCGATGGCCGCCCTCAACGCCGCGGTCAAGATCGAGGGTCGGCCCGCGCCGACGGTCGCGGCAGCGTTCCTGAGCGAGCGGCTTGGCACGGACGTGGCAGTCGGATCGGAGGACCGGTTCGGGCGCTTCGTCGATCGCAGCCTCGAGCATCTGCGCCTGGTCGGAATCTCGCTCAGCGCTGCGATCCTGATCGCGATTCCGCTCGGCATCCTGGCTTACCTCTGGCCGCGGTTGGGCGAAATCGTGCTCGCCGCCACCTCGATTGTGCAGACCATCCCAGCGCTCGCGCTGCTGGTGCTCCTGATTCCATGGTTCGGGATCGGTGCAAAGCCCGCCATCGTGGCGCTCTTTCTCTTCAGCCTGCTGCCCATCGTGCGTAACACGCAGGCGGGCTTGCGCAACCTTCCTTCCGACATCCGTGAATCGGCGATCGCGCTTGGGTTACCCACCCATGCGCGCCTGCGGCTGGTGGAGCTGCCGCTCGCCGGGCACTCGATCCTGGCCGGAATCAAGACCGCGGCGGTCATCAACGTCGGCACGGCGACGCTCGGCGCGCTGATCGGCGCGGGCGGCTACGGTGAGCCGATCCTGACCGGCATCCGCCTCGACGACATGGGTCTCATCTTCGAGGGGGCGATACCTGCGGCGATCCTTGCGCTCCTCGTGCAAGGGGCATTCGAGCTCGTCGAGCGGCGTTGGATCAGCTGGGAAGACAGACCTCGCTCCACACGGTGATCTGCGCGTCCGCTCCGGACTTCGCCGGGATGACCCTCACTTCGCCAGTTGGCCGCGAAGCGCGCCGTTCGGATACTTGGCGTTGTGCACGTTGACGTAGTAGTCCGACGGCTTGTCCATGATCTGCTTCACCACCTCCCTGTCGATCGTCGCGCAGCCCTTGGACGTGCCCTCTGCATTCGGTGCCTCGAGGGGCACGACCACATCACCCGCCTTCCCGGCAGCACCGACATGTATGTGTGCCGCGTTGGCGGCGTCGATTCCACTGACCTTCAGCTCATAACAGATCTGGCCCTGCCCGGGGTTGAGCCGCACCGTCGCCGTGCCCTTTCCGTCGGGATCGCCCGGCGTGGGGGCTTCTTCGGCGCCGCTCATCTGCACGGTGATCGGCTTGCCGCCGTGCTCGGTCTCTTGACTGAACACTGCAGTGGACAGGAGAAGAGTGGATGCCATGAACGCAACCAGCTTGAATGGGGTGAGCATGGGAATAACCTCACGTGAAGATGCGAACTAATGGGTCCCGAATCTGGGGCGCTGCGAGCTTCGCCGCCATCGGTCATCCGCGTGCATAATTGGTAGGACGCCACCGACGGAACTCGTGACATGCGCAACCTGGTTGCAGCGGCTGTCTTTTTCCTGGCGATTCATTTCGGCGTGTCCGGCACCTCGCTTCGCGCCCGGCTGGTCCGCGCGATGGGGGAGAAGGCATACCGTGGCCTCTTTTCGCTTGCTTCGCTCGCAGGACTGATCTGGCTCATCAAGGCGTACGGCGACGCTCCACGCGTGGAGCTCTGGGGTCAGCTCCTGGCGCTGAAGCCGATCGCGGCGCCGCTAGTGCTGCTCGCGTTCCTTTTCGTCGTCATCGGGCTCACGACGCCGAGCCCGACAGTTGCGGGTGGCGAGCGGCAGCTCACGCGCGATGCACCAGCGCGCGGGATCGTCCGCATCACGCGCCACCCCTTCCTGTGGGGTGTGGCGCTCTGGGCACTCGTTCACCTGGTGATCAATGGCGATCTGACGTCGGTCATCGTGTTTGGCTCATTGCTCGTACTGGCTGTCGCGGGCACCGCGTTGATCGACCGGAAGCGCCGCGACGCCTTCGGTGAGCATTGGCGGAGATTCGCGCAGTCGACTTCGAATATTCCGTTCGCCGCCATCATCAGCGGGCGCAACCAGCTGGGCGCCGCCCTGCGGGAGGTCGGCATCGTCCGTCCGCTGATCGCAGTCGCGGTCTATGCCGCTACATTCGCCTTGCACGCGCGGGTGTTCGGTATGCCCGCCGGGTAGACGCACTGCCCCGCCGCAGCGGCGGGGCAGCACGCTCCTCACTCGACGGTCGTGAACTGGATTTCGACAAACACTACGTTGCCGTTGGGCGACACGGTGGCCACACCCACCTGGTATTCGCCCCCAGCCGTAATCCAGCTCGCCGGGACCTCGAAGTGCGTCATATCCGGCGGCAGGTTGAGGCTCAGGCTCTGCTCGGGGTCCGCCGACTCGTTTTCGAGCTCCAGGATGAACTCGGCGATTCCTGGGACTGCCGACCACTCGATCACGAGACCGTTGCTGACGTCGACTTCGCTGTCGGCCGCGGGAGAGATGATCACCGTTGCGGCGGGCAGATCGTGCGAGAGTGACGCCGTGCTCGCGAAGCGCTCGCCTTCACAGCTCCGGCCCCGGAACCGGTAGAGGCCTTCCGGATAATTCGCGAGGATGGCGTCTCCCGACGGTTCCGGGGATTCGATCAGGAACTCGCGTTGACCCCCTGTCGATCGGTTGACGCTGTTGAAATGGAACATCGGGCGGCCACCGGGCGCCTGGATTCGGAACTGGCACAAGCCATCGTCGCCACCCACCGCCTCGATGACGATCTCGGTGTCGTCGTCGGTCGCGTTCTTTTCGACGTGCATGTCGGCGGTATCGAACGCCTGGGCTGGATCGGGTGGCGCGGCGTCTGCGACGGGCACCGCGAGTGAGGGCGAGACGGCAATCAAGCAGACGTGCAGCAGACAGGGGCGCATGGCGGGTCTCCGGTGCGAGGGATAAGGTTGTTTTTTTCTTAGACGTGAGCGCCGCTGCTATCCTTCGCTGCTCCGGCACCGACAAATCGAACACGACGTGGGGTCCCGCATGAACAGGCGCTACTTCCTCAAGTCCTCGCTGGCGGGGGCTGTCGCCGCCTGCTTGCCGTACGGCCAACTGCTGTCGGCCACGCGCATCTCCAGCGCGGTCGCCGCCGTAACTGGCAGCGGGTCGGCGATCACCCTCGAGCCAGGCGCATTGCAGGAGCTCAAGGACAGTCTCCGCGGTGCACTGCTGCTGGCGGGCGAGCCCGGCTACGACCAGGCGCGTCGCGTGCTGAACGAGTCGATCGATCGTCATCCGGCGCTCGTCGTGCAGCCGAGCGGGGTCGCCGACATCCGCACGGCGGTGACGTTCGCTAAAGAGCGAGACCTTCTGCTCGCGGTCAAGTGCGGCGGCCACAGTTACGCGGGCAAGTCCACCTGCGATCGCGGCATGCAGATCGACCTGTCGCACTTTCGCGGCGTGCAGATCGACCCCATGTCACGCACCGCCCATGTCGCCGGCGGCAGCCTGCTCGGCGAGCTCGACCACGAGGCGATGGCGTTCGGCCTCGTCACGACCGCGGGCACGGTTTCGCACACCGGGGTCGCCGGTCTCACGCTCGGCGGTGGGTTCGGCCGGATCGCCCGGCGCCATGGACTGGCGCTCGACAACGTCAAAGCCGTCGAGCTCGTCACGGCCGACAGCAAGCTCGTGCGCGCCAGCGCCGCCGAGAATCCCGATTTGTTCTGGGGCCTGCGGGGCGGCGGCGGCAACTTTGGAATCGTTACATCATTCGAATTTGCGCTGCATCCAATGTCGCGACAAGTGATCGGGGGCGACCTTGTCTTTCCGGTGGCCCGAGCGCGCGAGCTCCTCGAGTTCTACACAGACTTCAGCCTCGGCGCGCCGGACGACCTGTATGTCGACGCGATCATGAGCACGCCGGCGGGCGGCAAAGACGGCGTGTTTCTCATCCATGTCTGCTATACGGGACCGGCTACGCAGGCCGAATCGGTGCTCGCGCCGGTGCGCAAGCTGGGCACACCGCTCGCGGGCGCGATCGGGCCGGTCGACTATGTGGCGCTGCAGCGCAGCAGCGACCGGACTGATCCGCGCAACCAAGGCGAGTATCTCAAGTCGGGCTTCATCGACGGGGTCGACGCCAGGCTGGTCTCCACCATCATGGACGGCTTCGAGCCGCACCCGGGGCGCGGCACAACGGTGTTCTTCCAGCACTCCGGTGGCGCTATCGGTCGCGTCGCGCCAGATGCCACGGCGTTCCCGCATCGGCGCTCGACCCACAACATGTTTGCGACCGTTTCCTGGCCGCTCGGCGTGGATGCGACACCGCACGTCGCGTACATCAAGAAGTACTGGGCAACGCTGGAGGCTTTCACGGACGGCTATTACACGAACGAGGTCGGCGAGGAGGGGCAGCGCTTCGTCGACGCAAACTACCAGGGGAACCTTGCTCGCCTGCAGGCGGTCAAGAGCAAGTACGACCCGAGCAACCTTTTCCGGCTGAATGCCAACGTAACGCCGGCGGCATGAGGGGTGCATATGGCTACGACTGACATCGACCGACGTGCCGTGCGTCGCCGTTCAGGCCTGCGACATCTGCAGTTTGCCGCCACGGTCGTCGCCGCGATCGCCGGTATCTTCCCGTACTCCGTCGTCCACGCTGCCGATGAGCCTCCGCTCAAGATCGGCGTGATCGGTACCGGCAATATCGGCGGCAATCTCGCCACGCTCTGGGCAAAAGCCGGCCACGAGCTCGTGATCTCCTCGCGTCACCCGGGGGAGCTCGAGGAGCTTGCGCGCTCGCTGGGGCCCAAGGTGCGCGTCGGGACACCGCGCGAAGCCGCTGTCTTCGGCGATGTGGTGCTGATCTCGGTACCGTACGCGGCGACACCGCAGATCGGACGTGATCTCAGGAGCGCCCTCGCCGGCAAGGTCGTGCTGGATACGGGCAATCCCTATCCGCAGCGCGACGGTGCGATGGCGGAGGAAGCGCGCCGCAAGGGCACGGGCGTGGCCTCGGCGGAGTTCCTGCCGGGAACGCGCCTCGTGCGCGCCTTCAATGCGATCAACTATGACGATCTCAGGAGCGAGGCGCACCGCAAGGGCGAGCGTGTGGCCATCCCGCTCGCCGGCGACGACGCGCAGGCACTCGCGATCGCGGAGCGCCTGGTGCGCGACGCGGGGTTCGACCCGGTCGTGGTCGGCCCGCTGTCGCGCGCACGCGAGTTCGATGTGGGTACCAAGGTCTACACGAAACTCCTCACGGCGCCGCAACTGCGAAAGGAGCTTGGGCTCGCGCCCTGACCGGGGTAAATTCGCGCACCTGCGGCGATCCGCGCACAGCGGTCTACAGGTGGAGGCGGAAGACGACCGATGGTCAACCTGCGCATCTTCGACGGTCTGCCGGTCGCATTTCTCCTGCTCGCCGGGTGCGCCGAGCGCGCACCTGACACGCCCAGGGACAAGTACGACCCGGCGCAGATGGATTTCCGGTCACCGCCGGCCACCATCACCAACGAGCGGCATAGCGGAGCGTTCTCAGCCGGCACGTCGCTCAGCCCGGGCGCGGCGCTCAACCGGCTCGACTCCGCGCAGATCAAGGAAGTGCGCCTCGATACCACGCACAAGATCATAGAAATAGCACCGGGTCTGAAATACAGCGCCTGGACTTTTGGTGACCAGGTTCCCGGTCCGGCGATCCGTACACGCGTGGGCGACCGGATCCGCTTCACGATGACCAACAGGAGCGACGAGCCGGTGCCTGCGCTGCGCGTGACCGAGGCGCCGATGATGCATTCGATGGATTTCCACTCGGCGATGGTCTCGCCGCAGGACAAGTACCGCTCGATCGCGCCCGGACAGACGATCAGGTTCGAGTTCACGCTCAACTATCCCGGCGTCTTCATGTATCACTGCGGCACGCCGATGATCCTCGAGCACATCGCATCGGGCATGTACGGGATGATGATCGTCGAGCCGCGGGCGGGTTACCCGACCAAGGTCGATCGCGAGTACACGATCGTGCAGAGCGAGTTCTACGCCAAGGTGGATCCCGGCAATCGCGAGCTCGATGGGGCGCCGCTCTACGTGCTCGACACCGAGCGGCTGCGCGCCGCGCACCCCACGCACACGGTATTCAACGGCGTGCACAACGGCATGGTGACGCATCCGCTCGTGACGAAGCCCGGTGAGCGTGTGCGGCTGTTCGTGCTCAACGTCGGCCCGAGCAGAACCTCGAGCTTTCACGTCGTGGGGACGATCCTCGATCGCGTCTGGTTCGAAGGCAATCCGGACAACCAGTTCCGGGGCATGCAGACCGTGCTCCTCGGCTCGTCGAACAGCGCCATCGTGGAGTTCGTCATCCCGGAAGCGGGCTCCTACATCATGGTCGATCACCACTTCGCGAATGCGTCTCAGGGTGCGATCGGCCTCATCTCCACCGAGGTGAAGCCGCGCGAAGCGGAGCTCGAGCACCACAACCTCCCGGCCACCGCAACGCCGACCGATCCCGCGGCCGCTAAGGGCAAGCTCGATTTCGAGAGCAAGTGCCTCGCCTGCCATTCGATGGGGCAGGGACCCAAGCTCGGGCCGGACCTTGCCGGCATAACAAAGAGGCACAGCGACGCGTGGCTCACGCGCTGGCTGAAGGCTCCGGAGAAGGTGCTGGAGACTGACACCGAGGCGAAGGCGCTTCTGAAGGAATGGAACAACGTGCCGATGCCGAACCAGAACTTGAGCGACGAGGAGATCGCCAACTACTTGAAGTTCTTCCACTGGGCGGAAGCGCAACCGGCAGGCACGATCAAGCAGACGGCGGGGCACTGAGCTCGGTCACAGCGTACCGACAGGGAATTTCGTGATCTTCGCTAGCGCGCGCACCGTTGCACTGATCTGCCTCGCCTGCACCGCGTGCACCCAGGAAACGCCGACTGATGCGCCGCCTCCTGGACGCCTTCCGTCCAGCGTGATCCCGGTTCACTACGAAATCAGCGTCGAGCCCGATGCCCGCGCGCTCACGTTTACCGGCCGCGCCCTTATCGATGTGGAGGTGAAGAGCCCCACCGATGCGATCACCCTTAACGCGCTGAATCTCGAGATCTCGTCCGCGCGGCTCGATCGCATGGGTGAGGCGGTCGTAACGCTCGACCCGGAGGCACAGCTTGCCAGGCTCACGTTCTGGAACGCGGTCAAGCCTGGTCGTCATCGCCTCACGCTCGACTACCGCGGCACGATCGAGAAGGCTGCGGCCGGCCTCTTCGCTATCGACTACGACACCGCGGCTGGGTCGCGTCGCATGCTCGCGACGCAGTTCGAGGTGTCCGACGGGCGGCGCTTCGCACCGATGTGGGACGAGCCGTCGGCCAAGGCCACATTCGCGCTAGAGGTGTTGATCCCGGCTGGCGAGTCGGCGTACTCAAACATGCCCATCGCCTCCACGAAGGCCGAGGGTGAGAAGCAGCGCATCCGCTTCGAGACCAGTCCACGCATGTCCTCCTACCTGCTCTTCCTCGCAGTGGGTGAGCTCGAGCGTATCTCGCAGACCGTCGCCGGCGTCGATGTCGGTGTCGTGACCCGCAAGGGCGCCGGGTCGTCGGGTCGCTACGCGCTCGATGCAGCCGTCGAGGCGCTGCCCTGGTTCAACGACTATTTCGGTACGCCGTACCCGCTCCCCAAGCTCGACATGGTCGCCGTGCCGGGAAGCAGCCAGTTCTTCGGTGCGATGGAGAACTGGGGTGCCATCCTCTACTTCGAGCCTGCGCTGCTGGTCGATCCACGCCTGTCGTCGCAATCCGATCGTCAGTGGGTTTTCGTCACCGTCGTGCACGAGATGGCGCACCAGTGGTTCGGCAACCTTGTCACGATGGACTGGTGGGACGACCTGTGGCTCAACGAGGGCTACGCGACGTGGATGGAGCTCAAGGTCGAAAGCGCGCTGCACCCCGAGCGCAAGCCCGCGCTCGAGGTCATGAACGAATCACGCGAGCAAGCACTGCGCCGCGATGCGGGCGCGGCGACGCACCCGGTCGTACAACCCGTCGATTCAGTCGACGCCGCGAGTCAGGCCTTCGATGCGATCGCGTACCACAAGGGCGGCGCCGTGATCCGTATGCTCGAGGACACACTGGGTGAGTCAGGCTTTCGCGCGGGCATCCGCCGCTACATGAAGCGTTATGCATACGGAAACGCGGCGACCGATCAGCTCTGGGCGGAGCTCGCCGCTGCGACGGGTCGGCCAGTCACCGACATTGCACACGACTTCACGCTGCAGCCGGGCGTGCCGCTGGTCTCCGTCGAAGCGGCGCCTTGCACCGACGGTCACACGCCGCTGACCTTGAGCCAGGGACGCTTCGAAACTGGCCCCAAGTCCGCACAGCGCCTCACGTGGCGGATTCCGGTGCGGCTGCGGTCGCTCTCGACTGGCGCTACAGAGGACCTGCTTCTCGCCAAGGAGGGCGCCCCCGCGAAAACGCTCATCGAAGGTTGCGGGCCGGTGATCGTCAACGCCGGACAGGCCGGCTATTTCCGCACGCGCTATACGCCGCCCGACCTCAACGCACTCGCCAGCGAGTTCGCAGCCGTGCCTGAAATCGACCGGCTCGGTCTCCTGCATGACACCTGGGCGCTGGGTGAGGCGGGCGAGCTGCCCGTCACCAGCTACCTGGAGCTGGCGAAAGCTGTATCGATCGACAGCGATCCGCTGATCCTGATGCAGCTCGCGGACACATTCACGAGCATCGACAAGCTGTTTGACGGGTCGGACCGGCAGCCAGCCTGGCGAGCGTTCGCGCGCAATCAACTCAAGCCCGTTTTCGAGCGCGTTGGATGGCTTCCCGCGCCCACCGAGGGCGAGACGACAGGACGGTTGCGGGAAGGGCTCATTCGCGCGCTCGGCCGATTCGAGGATCCCGCAGTGCTCACCGAGGCGCGCCGCCGTTTCACACGCGCGGCCAAGGTGCCGGACGCGCTGCCGGCCGCGATCCGCGAGGCTACGATCGAAGTCGTCGCGAGTCATGCGGACGCGGCCACCTGGAGCGAGCTCCTGGCTCGCGCCCAGGCGGCCTCGGAGCCGATCGAGCAAGAGAGGCTCTTCGGTGCGCTCGGCCGCGCCATCGATCCCGCGCTCGTCGCGCGCGCGCTTGAACTGTCGCTGGCGGGCGAGATGCCGACCACGTTTGCGTCCACCGTCATCGCAACCGCTGCCGAGGAACATCCAGAGCTTGTATTCGATTTCGCGGTTGCAAACGAGAAGGCGGTGCTCGACCTCGTGGACGCCCCGTCGCGCTGGGCATTCATCCCCGGCCTCGCGCTGACGTCTGCTGACGCTGCAATGGCGCAGCGGGTGCGCGCCTACACCGACCGCTCCATACCGAAAGACGCACGGCAGGAAGCGCAGCGCGTCATCGCCGACATCACGTTCCGAGCCGAAGTGATCGCCCGCCAGCTGCCTGCGCTCGAGGCATGGTTGCAGCAAATGGGCGAAGGAGCTGCTTCGAAAGCCTCGTCCGCTAGTCACCCTTCTTGAGCAGCGAGGCGAGGTCGGCGAACGGTGTGTGGGTTGCCTGCGGCGAGCCTTCCGTGCGTCCGGCGTGGTTGCCTGCCTGATCCAGTTGCCGCTGGTGCTCGTTGTCGTGGCAATAGACGCAAAGCAGCTCCCAGTTGCTTCCATCGGCCGGGTTGTTGTCGTGGTTGTGGTCCTTGTGGTGGACGGTGAGCTCGCGAACGTTGGTGTGGTCGAACTCACGTGCGCAGCGTCCGCAGATCCACGGAAACATTTTCAACGCCTGGCCGCGGTAACTGTGCTGGCGCTCATCGTGTGCGCGACGTGCTTCCGCGACCGTTCGATCGAGGCGTCCGAGGTCGGGACCATCCTTCTTTCTTCCGACAGCCATGAGCGGATTCTGGCTCCTTCGAGGGCTGGACGGAAGATGGGCTGCCAGCGCAGTTTTCATAATCACCCGCCGTAGTCACGCTGCGCGAACTGCGCACTCCTGGAGGGACGGCGAAGCCGATAGACTTCGGCCCGGCGTGCGCTCCATGGAATCGCTATCGACACTGCCGTGCTTGCTGCCGGCGCTCCTCCTGGTCGGCGCGGCTGCCCTGGTTCTATGGCGTCGACAGCGAGCTTCGCTCCGGACCCAAGTCGTCGCCGACGGCACGCGACGAGCGCTTGCGCAGATGTCATGGCAGGAAGTCGGGGACCTCGTGGGCGGGTATTTCCGCCGTCGCGAATTCTCGGTCACCGAATCGCGGCGAGCGGGTCCGGACGGAGGCATCGACCTGGAGCTCACCAAGCGCGGCGAGTACTACCTGGTGCAGTGCAAGCACTGGCGCGCCTCGAGCGTCGATGTCGACACCGTTCGCGAGTTCCATCGTGTGATGGCGGCGCGTCACGCGGTTGGCGGTTTTGTCGTGACATCAGGGTCATTCAGCACCGAGGCCCAGAAGTTCGCAGAAGGCCGCGAGATCGAGCTGATCAACGGACAGCAATTGGCAGCAGTGACGACCTGATGCCGCGGCGGGCGGGATGCAGGCGCTTGACGACGCGGGGCCCAGAGCCGACATTCAGTCGATGGATTACATCGAGACCGCGCGGCTGAGACTACGCCCATGGAAGGGACCGCTGGCCCGGGGTTCGAGGCGTTGGGGACAGCGATAAGGTATCGCAGCATTCGGCATGGAACTGCCGTGAGCGACCAGAACTACGACGTCATGAATGTCCCAGGCGGTGCGCCTGTGAAGATGTGGACGAGGGGCGTTCCGGTCGAGGACGAGGCACGCGAACAGCTCGCGCGCACAGCGCGCATGCCGTTCATCTTCCGCCATCTGGCGGTAATGCCGGACGTGCATGTCGGCAAGGGCTCGACCGTGGGCAGCGTCATCCCGACGCGCAAGGCCGTCATACCGGCCGCGGTCGGCGTCGACCTCGGCTGCGGCATGATGGCCGCGAAGACGACGCTCACGGCGTCCGATCTGCCGGACAGCCTGCGTGCGGTGCGCACGGCGATCGAGCGTGCCGTGCCCCACGGCCGCTCGCCCGGCAAGCGCGACCGCGGCGCCTGGGGCGCATCGCCGCCTGCCGCCGTCGACGCTGCCTGGGCGACGCTGGCTAATGGTTTCGCGGGACTCGTCGAGCGGTATCCAGTGCTCGCGCGCACCAACAACCGGATGCACCTTGGCACGCTCGGTGGCGGCAATCACTTCGTGGAGGTGTGTCTCGACGAGAGCGGGGTCGTGTGGACAATGCTGCATTCCGGCTCGCGGGGCGTCGGACACGCGATCGGCTCGCACTTCATCGAGCTCGCGAAGGAGGACATGCGGACCTGGATGGTCAATCTCCCGGACCAGGATCTCGCTTATCTGACGGAGGGCACAGCGCACTTCGACGACTACATCGAGGCCGTCGAGTGGGCGCAGGACTTCGCGCGCGCCAACCGCGAAGTCATGATGCAAGCCGTAATCCGCGCGCTACGCGCTGTCATCGACAAGCCGTTTGTCGCGTATGTCGAGGCGGTGAACTGCCACCACAACTACGTCGCGCGCGAGCGGCACTTCGGTGGGGACGTCCTCGTCACGCGCAAGGGCGCGGTGAGCGCCCGCGAGAGCGAGCTCGGCATCATCCCGGGAAGCATGGGTGCGCGATCGTTCATCGTGCGCGGGCTCGGTAACGAGGAGAGCTTTCAGAGCTGCAGCCACGGCGCGGGCCGCAGGATGTCGCGCACCGCGGCCCGGAAGAGGTTCACGCTCGCCGATCATCGTGCGGCGACGGCCGAGGTCGAGTGTCGGAAGGACGAGCAGGTGATCGACGAGACGCCGGCCGCGTACAAGGACATCGACGCCGTGATGACCGCGCAGAGAGATCTGGTCGAGGTGGTGCACACGCTCAAGCAGGTGGTGTGCGTCAAGGGTTAGCGCGCGCGGGAGGCCAGCGGCCGAACAGCCGGGAATATGGGGAAGCTCGAACAAATGCTTGTTCTGTTCGTTGCAGCCGTGATCCTGGCGGCCGCGGCCAGCCCCGTCGGAGCACCTTATCCGTATTTCTTGCACTCGGGGGCGCCTGCCTCGGGTTTCTTCCCGGTGCGCCCGCGTTCGCTGTTCCCCCCGAGCTTGCGCTGGCGCTGTTCGTCGCGCCCGTACTGCTCGATGCGGCCTACGACACGTCCGTCCGGGATCTCAGGGATAACTGGGCGCCGGTATTTGGGCTGGTCATTTTCGTCGTGGGCTTTACCACCGCCGCCGTCGCCGTCGTAGCCCACACGCTGATACCGGCGATCCCATGGGCAGCGGCCATTGCGCTCGGCGCGATTGTCGCTCCACCCGACGCCGTGGCCGCGACCGCGGTGCTCCGCCCATTGCGACCGCCCCATCGCCTGCTGACCATTCTCGAAGGCGAAAGTCTGCTGAATGATGCCAGTGCGCTCCTGATCTATCGCCTCGCCCTGGGAGCCCGCCGCGGCCAACTACTTCTCCATCGAGGCGGTTGCCCCTGCTTTCTTGCTCGCCGTGGCCCGGCAGCGTGGTCTTGGCCCGGCGCTTGGATGGCTGGGGATCAGGATCATGGAACGTGTGCACCACGTGCCGACTTCAATCATTCTTCAGTTCGTTCTCGACGTTCGGAGTGTGGATCCTCGCCGCACACATCGGGCTCTCAGGGGTGCTGACGACGGTGTGCTACGCCATTACGCTGGCTAGAACCGGGCCCGAGCGAATTCCCGCGTGGGTGCGTATACCGTCTTATGCGGTGTGGGACACCGTCGTATTTGCGGTGAACATACTGGCGTTTAGCTTCATCGGCCTGCAGATTTGGCCAACGATTCAGGGGCGGTTCGTAGGTGTGCTAAGGTGCTTTCCAGGTGACCGGGGGGCATTTTGGCCGATATTTTCGTTTCGTACTCGCGCCAGGACAAAGCCCTCGTCGCACCGCTCGTTGCCGCGCTCGAAGCCGAAGGCTGGTCTGTCTGGTGGGATCCGGAGATCACGCCGGGCGAGGAGTTTGACTCGCTGATCTCACGCGAGCTCGAGCGTGCCCGAGCCCTTGTCGTCGTCTGGACGCCTGGCTCGGTCGATTCACGATGGGTGCGTGGCGAGGCACGCGATGCCGCTGATCGCGGCGTGCTCGTTCCCGTTCGGTTCCAGAACGCCAAGCTGCCGATCGACTTTCGGGCCGTGCACACGACCGATCTCGATCAGTGGGGCGAGGACCGCCAAGGCCCCGCCTTCCGCGGACTCTCCAAGGCGCTCGAGGCCAAGCTCGGCGCGCCCAAAAAATCGGCGACCGGAGCGTCGAGCAAGCACAAGGCGCCCGAAGTCAGCATCTGCGTGCTGCCCTTCGCCAACATGAGCGGTGATCCGGAGCAGGAGTATTTCTCGGACGGCATCACCGAAGACGTCATCACCGATCTCGGCAAGGTGTCGGCCCTGTCGATCGTGTCGCGCAACATGGCGTTTTCATTCAAGGGTGCGAAAGGCGGCGTCAGCGAGATCGGCCGGCAAACCAAGGCCAACTACGTCCTCGTCGGAAGCGTCCGCAAAGCCGGTGCACGAGTGCGGATCACGGCGCAGCTCGTCAACGCGGCGACCGAGGCGCAGGTCTGGGGCGAGCGCTACGACCGGGACCTCAACGACATCTTCGCGCTGCAGGACGAGATCTCGAAGGCGATTGTCGCCGCGCTCAAGCTGACGCTGCTGCCGGAAGAAAAGCGCGCGCTTGAGCAGCGCGCCACGACCAACGTGCAGGCGTACAAGTTCTACCTGATGGCGCGGCAGTTCAGCGTGATGGGCAATGAGCGTCATCAGGAAGTAATCGTGCGCCTGTGCCAGCGGGCGGTGGAGCTCGACCCATCGTACGCGGCGCCCTGGGCCACGATGGCGATCGCACAATGGGACATGCACCGGCGCAGCGCCTGCGAGGAAGACGGCCGCGAGGCCGCCAACCACGCAATCCGGCTGGATCCGAAGCTGGCAGATGCACATGCCGCGCTGGGTGCCGTTCACCAGGGCGCGGGCCGCTACGAGGAAGCCTTGAAGGCGTGCGAAGCGGCATTGCGGCTCGATCCCCAGTCGTACGAGGGCAACCGGGTCGCGGGGATGTGCAGCCTCGCGTTGCATCGCTTTGACGACGGTGTCCGTTACTTTGAAGCGGCGGCCGCATCCATCGAAGCGGAGTTCATGGCGGCGAGCTTTGCCGCGCAGCTGTATGTGGCGAAAGGCGATTACGCAGGGGCGCGCGAGGCTGCTAAACATGCGCTGGCGCGGATCGAAAAGGTGATCGCCGCCGAACCCGACCACGGTCGCGCGTTGGGATACGGAGCGGGGCTGCTCGCGATCCTCGGCGAAGCCGAGCGCGCGAAGGAGTGGATCGAGCGCGGCACGCTCGTCGATCCGAACAACACGATCCTGCACTTCAACTTCGTCTGCGCGCTCGCGCGTCTCGGGGAGCGCGATGCGGCGGTGGAACTGAGCTCCCGGTTCATCGACAAGGCCTCGCCGGGCATGTTGATGTGGTTCGACAACGACACCGACCTCGACCCGCTGCGCGACCATCCGCGCTTCATGGAGATCATGCGGAAGGCGAAGGCGCGTTTCGCGGCCACGTAGGTGTTTTGACCCGCGCTGCGCTAGTTCACTCCGCGGCGCATCAAGGGAGCCACGGCCGAGGTCGAGTGTCGGAAGGACGAGCAGGTGATCGACGAGACGCCGGCCGCCTACAAGGACATCGACGCGGTGATGACCGCGCAGAACGACCTGGTCGAGGTAGTGCACACGCTCAAGCAGGTCGTCTGCGTGAAGGGATGACAATAAAAACAAACACTTACGGCGCCCGCATGCCCTGCTGAACGCCCTCTTGTGGCGTGGCCCGCGCCAAGAGGACACTTGCGCCTCGTCTGCCAACAAGAATCGGTGCGAATCGCCAGGTCAACCGGCCGCTAGAGCGCCGAGGCGATCGCATCCACGGAGGGATCATGGGCCGCCGGGTGCTGGTGTGCGATCTGAACAATTTCGCGCGCTATCCGACGATTTCGGTCGGCTACCTAGTGGCCGTGTTGCGCCGTGCGGGTCACAAAGTCGAGCTGTTCTCGCCCTGGAGCGTCGGGATCGGCGGATACACGCGTGAGCCGCCGGTGCGGCCCTGGGGACTGATCGACCAGCGACTGCGTATGCGGTCCGCGTTTTCGGCATCACCGCTCGTCCGTCGGGTACGCGCCGAGCTCGGGCGACGCTTCGCGCAATCGGACCTGGCGCGCCAGTCCGCGCGACTCGAAACGCATTTCCGCGCCGCTCTCGCACGCGGCCCGGACGCCGTACTGATGTCGACCTACCTGATGTACCGCGACATCGTCGAGCGGCTGTGCGCGCTGTGCCACGCAGCCGGCGTACCGACGATAGTCGGCGGCCCCTATTTCACGGATCTCAAGGTGCGCGAGGCGTGGCGCGGAATCCCCGGTCTGACCGCGCTCTCCGTCGGTGAGAACGAGCTCGCAGCGGCCGACCTCGTCGAATGCCTGGCGAGCGGCGCTGCCGCCGACTCCCTGCCCGCGATCGCGACCCACGCCACACGCGGTCCGCGCCGGCCGACGCCGTTCCGGGCGCTCGATGAGCTGCCGTACCCCGACTACACGGATTTCCCTTGGGCGCGTTACCCGACGCGGATCGTCTCGGCGATCACCGGTCGCGGCTGTGGCTGGGGCGCTTGCCGCTTCTGCTCGGACATCACATCGACGGCCGGCCGGACGTTTCGCTCGCGCTCGCCCGAGTCCGTGGTGGCGGAGATCGATCATCAGTGCGCGCACTACGACGCGCGCCACGTGGTCTTCACGGATCTCAAGCTCAACTCGGATCGTGCAGCCTGGCACGGGCTGATCGACGGTCTGTCGCGACGCAAGCCGCGTGTCGAGTGGATCGGCGCAGTGCACATCGATGAGGACGGCTCGCACGCGCTCGAGCCGGCGACGATCCGGCAGGCAGCGGAGGCCGGGCTGGTACGGTTGACCACGGGGCTCGAGTCCGGCAGCCAGCGGGTGCTGGACCTGATGAAGAAAGGCACGCAGCTTGCCGAAACCTCCCATGTGCTGCGCGGTGCGGCCGCCGCTGGCGTGAGCGTGCGCGCGACCGTGATGGTGGGTTACCCGGGCGAGACTGCGCGCGACGTGGCGGCTACGGCGCGATTCCTCGACGATCACCGCGAGGCGATCGAACGGGTGAGCCTCAATCGCTTCACCCTGATGACGGGCACGGCGATCGACCGGATGATCGAGAAGAAACCCGAGAGATTCGACACGGTCCGCGTGCTGGCCCGAAACGATGCACAGGCCACGGTCGATCACGTCTCGCTACTCGCGCAGGGACGCGACTTCCGCCGCGAGCTGCGGCGCGTGCTCGGCGTCGTCCACCAGATCAACCGCCGGCCGCTGCAACCACGCGCGCGCGCGTTTGCGGGCGTGATGTAGCGTCCGGCCCGCATTGCCGCGCTCCGTTCAGCTCAGTCGATCGTAAACGGCGAACACGCGCCGCATCCGCAGCGCAAACGAGCACTCGCGCTCGACACGCGCGCGGGCAGCCTGACCCAGCCGGAAGCGCAGCTCCGTTGACGCGATCGCAGTGCGCAACGCATCCGCAAGTGCGGCGGGCGACCCGGGCGCGCAGAGCAGCGCATCGTCTCCGTCGCGCAGAAACGTGCTGAGCCCCCCTGCGGTCGTCGCGACGACCGGCAACGACATGGCCATCGCCTCGAGCACGACGTTCGGCAGCCCCTCGCGCAGGCTGCTCAGGCAGAAGAGGTCGAGCTCCGCGTAGAGCGTCCGCATGTCATCTATAAAGCCTACGAGCGCGAGACGGGTCGTGTGCCGTGAGGCGCGGATACGCTCCTCGAGCGCACCGCGCTGCGGGCCGTCGCCCGCGATGCTTAGACGGATGTCGTGGCCTTCCTCGAGCAGCGCTTCTACGGCCGCAATCAGTTCGAGAAATCCCTTCTCGGGAGTCAGCCGGCCGGCCGCGCCGATGTGCAGCGCGCCGGCGTTGCCCCGGGGCCCGCCGCTGCATCGATATTCCTCGCTATCCACGCCGTTTTCGATCAGCGAGAGACGCTCACTAGACACGCCGAGCCGTCGCGCCTCCGCGTGAAGCTCCGACGACACCGCGATCACCTGCTCGTAACGGCGAATCACCCGGCGATCGAGCGCGAAGTAGAGCCGCGTGCGTCGCGTGTCCTCGGACCACCCATGCAGGGTCGACACCAGCGAGAAGCCAAGCAGCGGCTGCAGCAGCAAGCCGATCAGGTCGGTCTTATAGTCGTGCGCGTGCCAGATATCGACGCCGTGCTCACGGCAGAGCCGTGCAAACCAGGCGACCGTGAGCGGGCTGAACGGAAACGTCTCTGCGCGGTCGTGGAGCTCGACGCGCAGTGCCGCGCCGCGCGAGCGCAGCTTTTCGAACCCACGGTCCGAAGCGGGATGCACGAAGGCCAGGACCGAGCGATAGCCGGCGCCCTCATGGAAACGCGCGCCCGCCAGCAGTGTCTTCTCGATACCGCCGCCGGCACCGGCAACGATCCCGGCGTCGAGCACGGTTCGTAGCGCGCGGGGACTGTCGAGCGTTACTTCGGCTCGGCGGCCGAGCATCGGAACGTGGTCACCTGTTTCCCGCTGCCCGCGGGCAGCGCTGGATCCTTGTTGACTGTCGATATGATCTCGGCGCTTTTTTGCCCGGCTCGAACGCACGCTCGAGTAGTCAGGTCCTTTGCGACCTCGACACCGCCGTCATGCTCGATCGTCGAGGTGTCGTCCTTGTTGACCTTGATCGTCGTGCAGGCGCCGAGGACGACACACAATGAAGACAGGACGGCTGAACGCATCATTTGCGCGAATACCTCAGGGTTGCGTGCGAAACGGCCCCGCGATCTCGAACGTCATGCCGTTCTTGCGGTCGCGCCCGCGCTGTGACGAGAAGTAGAGCCGGGTCCCGTCCGGGCTGAACGCGGGGCCGGCGATCTCGGAACCGGCGTGCCCGGTGAGCTGCAGGAACGGCGCGGCAATGCGCTGGCCCTGGCCGTCCGCGAGCAGCACGAGCTGCAGGTCATCGTCGTCCTCTGCGACGTAGATGTCGCCTGTGCGCCGATCCACCGTCACGTTGTCGGGCTCGCGGAGCGGCGCGGCGGAACCGAGGGTCACTGCGTCATAGATCACTTCGAGCGTCCCGGCCTGGACGTCGTGTGCCCACACGCGATGATCCGCCGTCGTGCAGAAATACACGATGCCATCGGCAAACCAGGCGCCCTCGCCGCGGGCGAACGGCGTCGTGTCCTTTCCGCGGTACGGACGGTCGGGCCTGACGGCGATCCACGCGATCGTGCCGTTGGATTGCAACGCCGCTGCTTCGAGCACACCGGTGCTGAGGTTGCCCCATACGTCGGGACGAAATCGATAGAGACGGCTCTCGTAGTCGTCCTCGGTCAGGTAGACGTAACCCGTGTCCGTATCGACGACCGCCGCTTCGTGTGGAAACTTCCCGAGCGCCGGCAGCGCCGTACCCTGGCCGGGCGCATAGGGGTCGCATTCCCAGACATACCCTGCGCGATGTTCCTCGCAGGACAGCCACGTCCGCCACGGCGTCGCGCCGCCGGCGCAGTTCCATTTGGTGCCGCCGAGTATCGCGTACGCGCTCGCCACCGATCCGTCCGCCCGAAACTTGAGCGCGCCCGCGCCGCCGTTGCGGCCGTTGAGCTCGGAATTCGAGACGTAAACCCAGCCGCCGCCCGCCGGATCTGCGAAGCAGGAACCACCGTCCGGCTGGCCGTGCCAGGGATACGT
>DATJKD010000127.1:0-4815 GCA_035491795.1 Steroidobacteraceae bacterium
GTGCGCGGCGCGTTGCGCGCCAGCCGATCGCAGTAGCCCCAGTGTGTGGTCGCCGAGCGCCCGTCCAGGAGACCGGCGCGGGCCAGTATCAGCGCGCCGGTGCAGATCGAGCCGATGCGGGGCACGACTTTCGCGCGAGCCCGCAGCCACGCAAGGAGCTCGGCGTCGGTGAGCGCCGCCTCGTAGCCGATGCCACCCGCCACCAGGAGCGTGTCGACGTGGCGCAGCTCGCGGTAGGTGCGCGCGGCGATGAGCCGTAGCCCGCCCGAGGTTTCGAGCGGTCCGCGCCGCGCGGCGACGAGTTCCACCGCGTAGGCCGGCACGCGCCGACCGGTGTGATCCTCGAGCCACCGGCTGGTGCGGGCAAAGACCTCGAGCGGTCCCGTGATATCGAGGATCTGTGCTTTGGGGTACGCGAGCATCGCGACAAGACGCGTACGCTCTCGCCTGCCGCGCAGGCGGGTAGTCGCAGTCGACCTCCTCATCGTCGATCCTTGGTAGCCGGCAGTCGGTCGTCAGTGTCCGCCCCACCCACGCCGCGCGCCACCCGCCTGGCAGAAAATGACGCCTGATGGTCCGGGCCGCCACGTCCTCCGGGACCAGAATGCGCTTCTGCACCCGGCCAGAGGAGGCCTGTGATGAATCGACGTGATTGTCTCGGCGTGGCGCTCGGCGGCGCTGCCGTCGCCGTGTTTGGCACCGCCGTCGTGGGTCAGGCGCTCCCCGCGCGTAAGCGGGTGCGGGTGGCGTTCCTGCTCGGCGATTCCGCCAACGTGATCGACACTGCGGGCCCGTGGGAGGTCTTCCAGGACACAATGCTCGACGGCACGCTGATGCATACGTATCCCTTCGAGCTTTACACCGTGGCGCCCACCGCCGCGATGCTCAGGATGACGGGCGGTCTGCAAGTCGTGCCGCATTACGACGTGGCGAACGCTCCCGAACCCAACGTGATCGTCGTTCCTGCGCACAAGTCGACGCCGGAATCGCTGGCCTGGCTCAAGCGCGCGAGCGCGGCCGCCGACGTGACGATGTCGGTCTGCACGGGGGCGTTTCAGCTTGCGCGAGCAGGACTGCTCGCGGATATCCCAGCCACTACCCATCACGAGTTCTGGGATAAATTCGCCCAGGAGTTTCCGGACATCGAGCTCAAGCGCGGGGTGCGTTTCGTCGACAGCGGCCGGATGGCAACCGCCGGCGGCCTCACTTCGGGTATCGACATGGCGCTGCACGTCGTTGAACGGTACTTCGGCGTCGAGGCCGCGGAGACCACCGCGCGTTACATGGAGCACACAAGCGACGCCTGGCGGAGCGGCCGGAGCGGCGCCGCTGCAGAGAGGGCGCCAACTACCGGCTAGCAGCCGACTCCGAGCGGGGCGTGGATTGCTACAATCCCGCCCCCCATGGATGTCTCCCACCTCCTCGATGCGCTGAACGACGCGCAGCGTCAGGCCGTCGCTGCGCCGCTCGCGCCGACGCTGGTGCTCGCCGGCGCGGGCAGCGGCAAGACGCGCGTGCTCACGCACCGCGTCGCATGGCTGGTGCAGGTAGAGAACGTGTCGCCGCACGGCATCCTGGCCGTGACCTTCACCAACAAGGCCGCCGGCGAGATGCGCGGGCGCATCGAGACCCAGCTCGGGTTGCCCTCGGCCCCGCTCTGGGTCGGCACTTTTCACGGCATCGCGCATCGCCTGCTCCGCATGCACTGGCGCGAAGCCGGCCTGCCGCAGTCATTCCAGATCCTGGACTCCGAGGACCAGCAGCGGCTGGTGCGCAAGGTTGTGCGCTCGTTCGAGCTCGACGAGGCGCGCTGGATTCCGAAGGAAATCGCCTGGTTCATCAACGCACAGAAAGACGAGGGTCTGCGACCGAAGCACCTCAAGGACGGGGGCGACCCGACCCGCCGGCAGATGATCCGGCTGTACGATGCGTACGAGGAGACCTGCCGGCGGAACGGCGTAGTAGATTTCGCCGAGCTGCTGCTGCGCAGCTTCGAGCTCTGGCGGGAGGCGCCGGGTCTCGTCGAGCACTACCGCAGCCGTTTCGGACACATCCTGGTCGACGAGTTCCAGGACACGAACGCGATCCAGTACTCCTGGGTCAAGGCGCTCGCCGGATCGGTCAGCATCCCCTTCGTCGTTGGCGACGACGACCAATCCATTTATCGCTGGCGTGGGGCGAGGGTTGAGAACCTGCAGCAGTTCCGCCGGGATTTCCCGGGTGTGCAGCTCTTCCGTCTCGAGCAGAACTACCGCTCGACCGGCAACATCCTGGCGGCCGCCAACGCGATCATCTCCAATAACGGCGGGCGCATCGGCAAGAAGCTCTGGACCAGCGGCGAGCGCGGCGCGCCGATCCGCCTCTACCGCGCCTATAACGAGCGCGATGAAGCCGAGTTCGTCGTCGGCCGTGTCCGCGACTGGATCGCACGCGGCGGGAAACGTGCTGACACCGCGATCCTGTACCGCTCGAATGCGCAGTCGCGCGTGTTCGAGGAATACCTGCTCGCCGGCCGCATCCCCTATCGCGTCTACGGGGGCCTGAGGTTCTTCGAGCGTGCCGAGATCAAGGACGCGCTGGCCTACCTGCGCCTGATCAGCAATCGCGACGACGACGCCTCGTTCGAGCGTGTGGTGAACCTGCCCACGCGCGGGATCGGCACGCGGACACTCGAGGTTCTGCGCGCATATGCGCGCGCCAACGCGACGTCGCTGTGGCAGGCGAGCAGTGCCTGCCGGGAGGAGCTCGGAACGCGCGGCATCGCATGCCTGCAGATCTTCCTTGCACTCATCGAGCAGCTCGACGCCGCGACGCGCGGGTTGCCGCTGCATGAGCAGGTGGATCATGTCATCGCAGCGAGCGGGCTTGCCGCGCACTACCGCAAGGAGAAGGCGGACAAGGGCGAGGCGCGGCTCGAGAACCTGGAGGAGCTCGTCAGCGCCGCGCGCGGCTTCGAGCCCGAGGATGCCAGCATGTCGCCGCTCGCGGCGTTTCTCTCGCACGCGGTGCTCGAATCCGGCGAAGGTCAGGCCGAGGCCTGGGAGGACTGCGTGCAGATGATGACCTTGCATTCGGCCAAGGGCCTCGAGTTCCCAGTGGTCTTCCTGTGCGGCCTGGAGGACGGGCTCTTCCCACACACGCGCTCGATCACCGACGTCGCCGGTCTCGAGGAGGAGCGCCGGCTCTGTTATGTGGGCGCCACCCGGGCCATGCGCGATCTGTACCTTACCTACGCCGAGCAGCGACGCATGCACGGCGTGGACAGCTATGGTGCGCCCTCGCGGTTCATCGCCGAGGTACCGGCCGAGCTCGTCGAGGAAGTCCGGCCGCGGGTACAGGTGACGCGGCCCGTGTACGTCCCCGCGCGAGCGGGCCGGTTCATGGACGAGGAGCCGGGCGGCCTGCGGCTCGGCCAGAGGGTGCGTCACCAGAAATTCGGCGATGGCGTGGTGCTCTCGGTCGAGGGACAGGGGTCGAATGCACGGGTGCAGGTGAATTTCGAACGCCAGGGAACGAAGTGGCTCATGATGGGCTACGCCAACCTCGAGACCGTATGAGCGGGCTACAATCCGGGAAAAGGGGACGGCGCCTGCCCGAAGGGCTCCAAGCGTGAAGATCATCATCCTCGGCGCCGGCCAGGTCGGCCGGACCGCGGCTTACCACCTCGCCCGCGAAGAAGCCAACGACGTCACCGTTGTGGATGTCGATGACGAGGTGCTGCGCGACCTGCAGGACCGGCTCGACATCCGCACCGTCCGCGGCAATGGCGCGAGCCCACGCACGCTCGAGCAGGCCGGCGCCGCGGGCGCCGACATGCTGGTCGCGCTGACCAACAGCGACGAAGTAAACATGGTCGCGTGCCAGGTGGCGTGGACCCTGTTTCGCACGCCGACCCGCATTGCGCGCATCCGCTCCCCGGACTTCACGAGCCGCACCGATCTCTTCATATCGCCGCAGGATGGAACGACGGCCCCCGGCGGAGGCTTCGCCGTCGACATGTACGTGAGTCCCGAGCAGCTGGTCACCACCTATATCCGCCGGCTGATCCGCTATCCGGGCGCTCTGCAGATCGTCGATTTCGCGGGTGGCCGGGTCCGCCTCGTAGGTGTGCGCGCGGTGCAGGGCGGTCTGCTGGTGGGACAGCAGCTGCGCAACATCCGCAAGCATCTCCCCGACATCGACACGCGTGTCATCGCCATCTACCGCGCGGGTCGCAGCCTTCGCCCTGAGGGCGACACCGTCATCGAGTCGGGCGACGAGGTATTTTTCCTCGCCGCCACCAAGGACATCCGCCTGGTGATGAGCGAGATGCGCAAGCGCGAGGAACCGGTGCGGCGCGTGGTGATCGCCGGTGGCGGCAACATCGGGTTGCGACTCGCGCAGGAGCTCGAAGAGGACAACCAGGTCAAGATCATCGAGCGCGATCCGGCCCGCGCGGCGCGGATCTCCGAGCAGGTGTCGAGCGCCATCGTGCTGAACGGCGACGCCGCCGACGAGGAGCTGCTGGTCGAGGAGAACATCGACAGCGTCGACGCCTTCGTCGCGCTGACGAACTCGGAAGAGGCGAACATCCTCTCCGCAATGCTCGCCAAGCGGCTCGGGTGTCCCAAGGTCATGGCGCTCATCTCCAAGCCCGCCTACGCCGAGCTGATGGAGACCGGCGCGATTGACGTAGCGATCTCGCCACAGACCGTCACGATCGGCTCGCTGCTCGCATACGTGCGGCGCGGTCAAGTCGAGCAGGTGCACTCGCTGCGACGCGGCGCAGCCGAGGCGATGGAAGCGGTCGCGCCCTCGCGCCCAGGCGGGGCGGTG
>DATJKD010000128.1:0-6475 GCA_035491795.1 Steroidobacteraceae bacterium
ATTTTCTTCAACCAGGGCCACGTCTGCTGCGCTGGCTCGCGGCTGCTGGTGCAGGAATCCGTCGCCGAGGAAGTGATCGCAAAGCTCAAGGACCGGATGGAGACTCTGATCGTCGGCGATCCGATCGACAAGAACACCGACATCGGCGCGATCAATTCCGCGGCGCAGCTCGCGAAGATCGAGGACTATCTCCGGATCGGCCAGGCCGAGGGCGGAGAAATGCACCAGAGCTCCTGCCCGGTCCCCGGCGCCGGCTACTGGTGCCGACCGACGCTCTTCACCGGCGTGTCGCAGTCGAGCCGCGTGGTGCAGGAGGAGATCTTTGGCCCGGTGCTCGCAATCCAGACCTTCCGCACGTTCCAGGAGGCGCTCGACAAGGCGAACAACACGCCGTACGGATTGTCGGGCGGCATCTGGACCGACAAGGGCGCGAAGATCTTCCGCATGACCCGCGCGATCCGCGCCGGCGTCGTGTGGGCAAACACCTTCAACAAGTTCGACCCGACCTCCCCGTTCGGCGGCTACAAGGAAAGCGGCATGGGCCGCGAGGGTGGTCTGCACGGGCTCGATGCCTACGTGGAGCTCACCTGATGTCCGCACGCGCACGAAAGCGCCCGAACGGAGCGCCGGCGGCCCCGAAGGCGCGCACCAATGGCGTGCGGGCGCGCGTGCCGGTCGCAAAGACCTACAAGCTGTACGTCGACGGCAAGTTCCCGCGCAGCGAGTCGGGCCGCTACTACCCGCTCGAGCGCGACGGCCGACTGGTCGCCAACGTCTGCCGTGCGAGCCGCAAGGACTTCCGCGACGCCGTGGTCGCGGCGCGAAACGCATTTGCGACGTGGTCGCAGGCGAGCCCGTATCTGCGCGGCCAGATGCTGTATCGCGCGGCGGAAATGCTCGAGGGCCGTCACGAGCAGTTCACCGCCGAGCTCGTGTTGCAGGGAGGGACGCGCAGCCGCGCGGCCGCCGAGGTCACCGCGACCATCGATCGGCTCGTCTACTACGCGGGCTGGGCGGACAAGTACCAGCAGGTGTTCAGCTCGGTGAACCCGGTTGCCACCGCGCACTTCAATTTCTCGGTGCTCGAGCCGACCGGTGTAGTCGCCATTATCGCGCCCGAGGCGAGCGGCCTGCTCGGCCTCGTGTCGAATTTCGCGCCTGCGGTTGCGGGAGGCAACACCTGTGTCGTGCTCGCGTCGAAGACGCTGCCGCTCGCAGCCGTAAGCCTGGGCGAGGTCCTGCAGGCCTCGGACATACCCGCCGGTGTGGTCAATATGCTGACCGGCTGGCGCGAGGAGCTCGCGGAGCAGTTCGCCTCGCACATGGACGTCAACGCGGTCGTGTACTGCGACGAGGATGCGGACACGGCCCGCCGCGTTCAGCTCGCTGCGGCCGACAACATCAAGCGCGTGGTGCTGCGCGCGGGGCTGGATTGGAACACGGACGAGTCGCAGAGCCCGTATCTCATCCGCGACACGCAGGAAACAAAGACCACCTGGCACCCGATCGGCGCCTGAGCCGGATTCACCAGCGTATGTTCAGGCCCTCCAGCCCGCGGAATACGAGTCCCGGCCGGTAGCGCGGTGGCTCGCCGTCGAGCCGCAGCATCGGCAGACGCGAGAGCAGCGTTCCGAACAGTACCTCGAGCTCGAGCCGCGCGAGTTGCGCACCGAGGCAGAAGTGCACACCGGCGCCAAACGCGAGATGCCGGTTGGGCGCGCGTTCGACGTCGAACTCGTCCGGCCGGTCGAACGCCTGTGAGTCGCGATTGGCCGACCCGTACAGGAGCCCGATCTGCTCGCCCCGGCGCAGCTCGTATCCGCCGTACTCCATGTCCTCTAGCACGTATCGATGGAAGAGCTGCAGCGGCGCGTCGTACCGCAACATCTCGTCGAGGGCGGACGGGAGCAGCGTCGGATTCTCGCGCAATCGGACCATCTGATCCGGGTTACTGAACAAAGCCCACAGTCCGTTGCCGGCCGCGTTCGCGGTCGCCTCGTGGCCCGCATTGAGCAGCAACATGCAGGTCGCAATCAGCTCATTCTCGCTCAGGCGGTCGTCCTGGTCGCGGACCGCCACCAGCGCGGAAATCAGGTCGTCGCGGGGGTCGGCCCGGCGTTCGGCCACAAGCTCGGTCAGCATTGCCGCGAACTCGGTGGTGGCGGATTCCGCGCGCTCCTCGTCCTGCGCCGTGTAGTCCTTCTCGTAGAGCCGCACGATCTGCGCAGACCAGGGGCGAAGGCGATGGCGTTCGTGCGGCGGCCAGCCAAGCAGCTCGGCAATCACGTGCACCGGCAGTGGTGCGGCGAGATCCGCAATGAAGTCCATTCGCCTGTCCTGCATGCGCTCCTCGAGCAGATGCTGGACGAGCGCACATACGGAGTGGCGAAGCTCCCGGACGCGACGGGGCCCAAACGCCGCCGCCACCAGCCGCCGTACGCGCGCGTGGTCGGCGCCCTCCGTCTCGAGCAGGTTTACACGCACGTAGCGGCTGTAATTCGGCAGCCTTTCCGAGCTGGCCTCGCGCCGACGGTGCGCCAGCGCCTCCGGCGGCGTCACATGGTCCATGCTGCGGCCGAGGCGCCCATCGAGCACGAGGGTGCGGACGTCGTCGTAACCTGCGAACAGCGTGAGCCTGGTCTCCGCCGAGTAGAAAACCGGGCTCTCGGCGCGCAGCCGCGCGTAAACCGGGTATGGATACGCGGCGAATCCGGGATCGTACGGATGAAAGTCGACCTCTGGAGCGCGGCTCATGAACGCGGGCGCGGACGCCCGTCCTGTTCAGGGCCGCAGCAGGTCCAGCACGGGCGCGAGCTCGGTCTTGCCCGTCTCGATTTCCTCAAAAGAGAGACCGGCGAGTTCGTGCGGGAAAACGATCCACTTGTCGGTCGTGTGCAGGAAATAGTCCGGAACGAGCGTGGTCTGGTTGTTGCCGGGCTTGTACCAGGGAGTCGCGATCTTCACGTTCTGCGGCATGTTGAGCCGCATCTTCTCCGACAGTTCGCTCAGCAGCGCCTTGATGCTGTTTCCGGAATCGAACACGTCGTCGACGACCAGCAACGAATTCCCGGCATTCGCCTCCTCGATGATGTAGTGCAGACCGTGCACGCGGATCGCCTTCGAGCGCTGGCCGATGCCGACATAGGCGGATGTGCGTACCGCGATGTGGTCGGCACGTACGCCGACGTACTCGAAGTATTCCTGGATCGCGATGCCGACCGGTGTGCCCCCGCGCCAGATGCCGACTATGAAATCCGGCCGGAAGCCGCTGCGGTGGATCTGTGCGCCGAGACGGAAGGAGTCCTGCAACAAGCTGGTGGCTGTGACGTAGATCTTTTCCATGCCCGGGCCGTGGGTCGTCTGGACGCGGCGAAAGATACCATCAAGGAGCTCGCGAGCCACCGCCGGCTCGGACGCTGCGCGAGTTTTGCCCTGCCCAAAGATAAACCCCCGCCGGATCGCTCCAGACGGGGGTTATCGAGGCTCGAGCCAGGGGTTCGCGGGGCAGCACAGCCACCACCTCGCGTCCCTGCCGTCTGCCGGACCGATTAGAACCGGCGGGGCCGATCCGTCTTCGCCTGCGCCTCGTTCACCTTGAGCGCACGACCGTCCATCTGGTGGCCGTTCAGGCTCTGGATGCTGCGGGCGGCATCGGCCTGCGACATCTCGACGAAGCCGAAGCCACGCGGCTGACCGGTGTCACGATCGGTGATCAGGGCGACCGACTCGACCGTCCCGTGCTGCGAAAACAGCGCCCGGACAGCCGCTTCATCGGCGGAGAAAGGCAGGTTGCCTACGTAAATCTTAGCCATTGCAAAGTACTCACTGATGATGGCCTGGCGACCGATCCATGCTGGATGCAGACGCTGTACGGCCGGAAACGAACTGGCGGGCTTGCAGCATGCGCCGGTCCGTTTCATGGAAGCCGGAAAAGCGAATGCGACGCGACACCTGCCGCGTGGATCAGAAACTCTTCGACTCAGAGGGGACCTGAGGCAGATGTTGCGCCATTGTAGGCGCCAACCGTCAGGGACAGACAAGGAGAAGGGTCGCTACCCGTGGGCAGTATACACTTTTCGGGCCATGGCCGCGTGAGACGTAACGACGATGCCTACGGAACGAGTCCTCATTACCGGGATCTCCGGTTTCATCGCCAAGCATTGCGCGCTCGAGCTCTTGAACGCCGGTTACCGGGTGCGCGGCACCGTACGCTCTGCCGGCGCGCGCGACGCCGTCCGCACCACGCTTGCGAAGCATGCCGATGTGACTGCGCTCGAGTTCGTCGAGGCCGATCTGCTTAAGGATGAACAGTGGCCGGCGGCGGTCGAGGATTGCAGCGCCGTGCTGCACGTCGCCTCGCCCTTCCCGAGCAGCCAGCCCAAGGACGAGAACGTCCTGATCCGGCCGGCGGTCGATGGCACCCTGCGCGTGCTCCGCGCAGCGGCCGCGGCAAGAGTGCCCCGCTTCGTGCAGACCTCCTCGACCGTCGCTGTCATGTACGGCCATCCGCCCGAGCGTACGGCGCCGTTCACCGAGACCGACTGGACCCCGGTCGAGTCGCCGGGTGTCACGGCGTACGCTAAGTCGAAGACGCTGGCCGAACGGGCGGCGCGGGATTTCGTCGAAAGGGACCGCCCCGGCCTGCACTACGCGTCCGTGAATCCCGGGTTCGTGCTGGGGCCCGCGCTCGACCGCGACGTCGGCGCATCCGCCGAGATCATCCAGATGTTCCTCAAGGGTAAGTACCCGGCGTGTCCGCGGATTTCCTTCCCCTGTGTCGACGTGCGCGACGTGGCGAAGATGCACCGGCTCGCACTCGAGACCGATGCACCCTCCGGCGGACGGTATCTCGCGGTGTCGGAGTCGATCTGGATGCTCGACATGGCGCGCGCGATCAAGGCGTCGCTCGGACCGGTCGCGCGCAAGGTTCCCACCCGACCGATGCCCGACTGGGTGCTGCGAATCGTCGCGATCTTCGACCCCGTAGCGCGCCAGGCGGTGCACGACCTCGGACGCTGGTATGGAATCGACAACTCACAGACCCGCCGCGCACTCAGGATGGAGTTCATCCCCGCGTCGAAGGCCGCATCGGACATGGCGGAAAGTCTCGTCCGTCTCGGCGTGGTGTGAGCCGACTGCACGCGCCATGAGCGTACTGGTGCTGAACGAAGCTGAACTCCGCCGTTGCGTCTCGATGACGGATGAGGCAGCCGAGGCCGTGGCGCTCGGTTTCACCCGCCTGTCGGAGGGGCGCGTCAGCATGCCGCCCGTCGTGCGGGTGGACATCGCGGCCCACCGCGGCGAAGTCGACATCAAGACCGCGTATGTCGAGGGACTGGACCGATTCGCGATCAAGGTCGCATCGGGTTTCTTCGACAACGCCACGCAAGGTCTGCCCTATGGCAGCGGACTCATGCTCGTCATGAGCGCGGTCACCGGCTTTGTCGAAGCGGTGCTGCTCGACAACGGCTACCTAACGGACCTGCGCACCGGCATAGCGGGAGCGATCGCCGCCCGGCATTTCGCGCCGCGCCGAATAGATACCGCCGGGGTGATCGGCTCCGGCATGCAGGCCCGCTTCCAGCTGCGCGGGCTGCGGCTGGTGCGCGATTTCCGGCGCATACTCGTGCATGGGCGAAATCCGACGTCCGTCGAACGTTACGCCGATGAGATGCGTCGGGAGCTTGGCGTAGAGGTGTCGGTGGCGCACGACGTCGAGTCAGTGGTGCACGAAAGCCAGTTCGTCGTCGCGACGACCCCGACGCGCGAGCCCTGGCTGCGCGCGACATGGCTTCATCCTGGGCTGCACATCACGGCCGTCGGTGCCGACGGTGAACACAAGCAGGAGCTCGATGCCGACTGCTTCGCGCGCGCTGACCGCATCGCGTGCGACAGCCGCACACAGTGCTTCAGGATCGGCGAATTGCATCACGCGGCCGATGCCGGTGTGATCGCGCCCGATGCACCGGTCGTGGAGCTGGGCGAGGTTTGCGGAGGACGCCAATCCGGCCGTGCGGATGAGCAGGAAATCACCATTTGCGACCTCACCGGTGTCGGCGTGCAGGACACGACCATCGCGATAGAGGCGCTGCGGGTCGCGCAGGCAATGAAGCTGGGCAAGCTATTCGAGGTGTGAACCCATGCAGATCGAACGATTCGAGATGGAGCGCACGCAGTGCCTCTACGAGAACGTGGTCGAGCTCAACCTGTCCGAGAGTGGTGTGCTGCCCCTGCGGGTAGAAGAGCTGGTCGAGTCCCAGGCCGAGCGCCAGCGGTTCCTTGAAACCCAGTTGTGGTACTGCGAGTCCGACGGCTCACGCGCACTGCGCGAGCGGATCGCGCAGTTCTACCCTGACTGCACCGCCGCCAACGTCACGATCACGAACGGCGGATCGGAAGCGAACTACGTCTCGCTATGGGCGCTGCTTGGCGGCCAGGGTCGACTTGCCTGCATGCTGCCGAACTATCTGCAGGG
>DATJKD010000129.1:0-3492 GCA_035491795.1 Steroidobacteraceae bacterium
GCACCCTGCGCGGGGGCGAGCCTTTCGACGGTGGTCGTCACGGTCCAGTCGAGCCCGAGATTGAGCTCGCGGGTAACGCGCACGAAGGGCGGAAATTCCTCGCCGCGGCCCGGCCCGGAATCGGCTCCGGCGCCGGCCGACGCGCGAGCAGGCCGAATCAGGCTAAGCGAATCGGCGAGCAGCCGTCCTTCATCGACGCCGGCCACCTGCCATCCCGGCGCGCTCACCTGGATTCGCGCGGGCCGTTCGCGGAACACGAGCCGCAAGGCATCCGTCTCGGGCAGCGCGCCGCGGAGCGTCACTTCATGCACGCCTTCGGGCAACGCGAGCAGGAGCGTACCGCTTGCGTCGCGGGCCAGACCACCCGCCGATGCGCCGTCGATCAGCACCTGCTCGGGTTGCCAGCGCTGTGGGGCCTCGGGCAAGGCGAGCGGCGCATAGGCCTGGGCGTGCGCCTCGAGCCGGACTTCGAGCGCGCCGGCTGCGAGCTCGACCTGCGCCCGGGCGATCGAGACGCAATCCGGCGCGCACTTCGGTGGCCGTGACAGCCGCTGCTTCAGCTCCTCCAGCAGCTCCGGCGAGGGCGTCTGCGCGCGCGTCTCCGGCGCGGTGAGCGCCAGCGCGATCGCGAGCAGGATTGCGACCGTCGCAGGGGAGATCCGCAGCCACCGGTCGAGACGCGGCACGCCAAAGGAGGGATAGCCAAGGCGCACGATCGCATACAGCGCGAGCGCGACGAGAACGATGCCGACGATGCGCCACAAGCTCACCCAGATCGTCGTGAGCACGACCAGGCGCATGGTTTGCGATGGCTCGACCGGGCCGCTCCACTGCAGGCGGTGCGTCTGGTAGTTCCAGTTCGGCACCCCGGGCCCGTTCTGCAGCTGAGTCCCCGGCGCGTACCGCTCGACGACCGACGATCGATTGAGATAGGCGTTCGCCGACTTGAGGCTGGCCGGCGCCTCTGCCCCGACCACGATCTGTTCCAGCGTGGCCTGCTGCGGTGCGTCCTGCGCGACGTTCTTCTGGGCGCGGAACGACTGCTCCGCGGCGGCTTCCGGCGCGGGCGGCGGTGCCTCGTCCTGCCGGGCACCGGTGACCGTGATCGTGTCCATCGCTCCCTGCCAGGCCGCGGGCTCGAGCTGCGGAAAGAACGCAAGCCGCGCCTGTGATAGCGCAAAGGGCACGAGCAATACGATCACGATCGCGAGGCCGACCGAGCGCCAGTGACCAAGCCACTTGCGCACCCGGCCTTCGGGCATGGCGCGCACGATGGCGATCGCAACCAGCAGGTTGAGCGCCGCCCAGGTAAGCGCGGGGAGCTCGTGATGCGTAAGCGTGTATGCCACAAGCGAGAGCACGGCCGCGGGCACGCCGGCAACGCGGAAGGCCACGGCGGCCACCAGCAGCACGGCGAAGATGTCGAGGAGCCGCCAGCGGTCGAGCCAGGCGGACGGTGAGCTGTCGACACCGGGCGCCGCGAGCAGCCGGTGTCCCGGCGGCAGGCGCAGCGTGATCCCGAGACTTGCAAGCCGCGTCGTCCAGCCCGAGGCCGGCAGAGCGCCGCGCTGCTCGATCCGGCCGGTGGCCTCGATCCCAAGATCCGGCGTCCTCACCTCGATGCCCGCACGGTCGTCCTCGCCCTGAGTGACGAGCAGCGGTTGTCCGTTCTGGCGTGCACCCTGCAGTCGGTAGGGTTCTGCCATAGCGAGTCGCCAATCCTGTTGCATCCGTCCGCTGACGAGATCCTGGAAGGTGTAGCCCGTGCCGGCAAAGTCCCACCAGAGGTTGCGCTCCACGGCTATCTGGTTGCGGTCCTCGTCCCCCGGGCCGCGACTCCGCTCCGCCACGGTGATCTCGTCACCGGGGGAGAGACGGTAGGCGGGCAGATGTGCCCAGTCGCTCGGCACATTGGCCTGCGAGGGATCGATGCTGCTCGGGCCCTCGATGGCCGAGGCCCGCAGCCGGTCCACCGGCTCGAAGCTCCACACCTCCTCCGCCACACCGGAGTCTGGCCGCCGCACACTCTCGAGCGCCGAGACGCTGCGGGCCGTGAGCTCGAGCGTCCAGGTTCCCGGACGGACCTGAACACGCAAGCGCCCGTCCGGTTGCAAACGCGCGGGTAAGGGCCCTGCGAGCTGCATCGGAACGAAGCCCGCGGGCAGCAGGGGCCCCATGACTTCCTCGCGCGGGCGGCCGGCGACATTCAATGTGAGCCGCGTGGTCAGCAGGCCGGGAATCGCGTCGGTGAGCTTGCGGTAGATCTGCACGTCGAGCTGGTCGGCCTGTGCCTGCTCGCGCGCCGCACCCAGTCGCAGGCTGTGGCCCGCGCGCTCGGCCAACGCGACGCGCGCACCGTTGACCGTGAGCGCAACCAGGCTGATCGATCCCGGCAAGGCCACGGCTTCCGGCATGCGCGACCACGCGAGGCGACCGGCGATCCGATGCGTCCCCGACGACAGTCGCACTTGGGGCCGGCCATCGCGCTCGATTACTGGCGCAGCGCGGCCGTCGACGGTGACGTCCAGCGGCCAAGCGGTCCGATCGCCGGGCAGCGTCAGGACGCCCGGTGCCAGAACCTCGACGTCCTGCGCGAATTGCGCGCCATTCGCGCCCGCCCCGATTTCGATCGGTCCGGGCCAGACGCAGATCCGGCCGTCCGGCGCGTTGACGCTCCCGCCGTCCAGCATGGGGCAGCGCAGGTGCTCGCGACCATCGAGCACCCACGCTTCCCAGCCACGCAGCTCGGCGGGGACCTCGAGCGGCTGTGCAGCAATAGGACTGGTGAAGGCCGCGATGAGCAGCAACGCAAGCAGACGGCGCATCTCTACTCCCCATGGGCGGCGGGCGGATGGCCGCCCCGGGCCGCGCGGACTATAACGTACGCGGCGAAGGGATCAGCGGGGTTCGCCTCAGGACCGGGTCAGGCCGCAGGGAGCATTATCGGGTCGATCTCGTAGCCCATCACTTCGCGGGTGATGGGATCGAGGATCGGCGTGCCGCAATTCACCCGCCCGGTTACACGCGCGCGCTTGATGAGCGCCACGTCTGGACGGAGGCTCTTCAGTTCAATCAGGCCCTGCTCATCGCGCACCAGCGCGAGCACCGACTGCACGCTCCCTTCCCTGGCGCGGCTGGGCTCCGGAAACAGCAATGCGATGACTTCGAGAACGTCGAGGTTCATGCGATTCGTAACTACCTTTCGCCCGTGCGCACCAATGAGCAGCAAGTTGCATGCCATGGCGGAAGCGCTTGAAAATCACGCATATACCGCGGGTCGGGGTGGTCCCCCGGGTGACGAATTTGGTCAACCTGCGGTCAGGCGTGTCTCTTGCGAGAGTTCGCATCCCGCGCTACGCCGCTTGCAGGCGTCACTGCGGCTGCATTAAGTAATATCCGCAGCATGGATGTTTCGTTGCCGACGATCATCGCGCACCGCGGCAACGCGGCCGAGTTCCCGGAGAACACCCTCGAGGCGCTGCAGTCCGCCGT
>DATJKD010000130.1:0-19665 GCA_035491795.1 Steroidobacteraceae bacterium
TGCCGCCCATTCCCTATAATTCGCGCGGCGCACCGCCGGTGCACCGGCGCCGCGGGCGAAAGTGGCGGAACTGGTAGACGCGCTGGATTTAGGTTCCAGTGGGCAACCCCCGTGAGGGTTCGAGTCCCTCCTTTCGCACCAGGCGCGGATAGTGCCGGCGGCCTGACCATACTGCGCAGGTCCCTACCCGGCGTGGCAGAATACGCGGCTTTTCCGGGCCTCGGGCTCGGCCTCTCAATCAGGACCGACGAGCATGCAGGTTTCGATCGAATCGACCGGGGCGCTGGAGCGCCGGATGGAAGTCAGCGTCCCTCGCGAACGGGTCGAGCAGGCTATCGACGAGCGCTTGAAGCGCGTCAGCCGTACGGCCAAGCTTAAAGGCTTTCGTCCGGGCAAGGTGCCGCTGAAGGTCATCCGCCAGCAGTACGGTGCACAGGTTCGCCAGGAAGTGCTGACCGACCTCGTGCAGTCGAGCTTTGCCGAGGCGGTCAACCAGCAGAAGCTGAGCCCGGCCGCCGGCCCGCGTATCGAGCCGCTCGCTACCTCTCCGGGCGAGGATCTTCGCTACCGCGCCGTCTTCGAGGTGCTCCCGGAGGTCGAGCTCAAGGAAGTAGACGGACTGGCAGTGACTCGACCGGCCGCCGAGGTTTCTGACTCCGACGTCGATGCGATGGTCGAGAATCTGCGGGCACAGCGTCCGAAGTTCGTGACCGTGGATCGCGAGAGCCGCGACGGCGACCGGATCACGATGAATTTCACCGGTCACATCGACAGCAAGGTGTTCGAGGGCAGCAAGGGCGACAACGTCAGCGTGCTGCTCGGCGGCGGACGGATGCTCAAGGACTTCGAAACCGGGGTGACCGGCGCACGTGCCGGCGAGAGCCGCACCATCGATGTGCGTTATCCAGACGACTACCACAACAAGGACCTGGCCGGGCGCGTCGCGAAGTTCGACATCGACGTTCTGCTCGTCGAGGATAAACACCTGCCGGAGCTCGACGAGGAGTTCTGCCGTGAGTACGGCGTGCTCGAAGGCGGTATTGCGCAGCTACGCAGCGAAGTCACCGACAACATGCGCCGTGAGCTCACCGAAAACGTCCGCTCACGCGTCAAGCAGCAGCTCCTCGACCGGTTGCTTGAGGCAAACCCGGTCGATGTGCCGCGCGGTCTCGTCGAGGCGCAGGTCCGCGAGTTCCAGCTCGAGGCAGGGCGGCGCACCGGCGCCAAGGAAGTGTCCCAGCTGCCGCCGGCCGAGCAGTTCGTCGAACCGGCACGGCGACGCGTCGCGCTCGGCCTGCTGATGAGCGAGCTCATCCGGACCCGCGGCATCGTGCTCGACCGCGCGCGTGTCGAGGAGCGAATCGCCGATCTCGCGGCCGGCTATCCGGATCCGGAGCCCGTACTCAAGGCGTACCGGCAGAACGCCGACGCGCTGCGCCAGATCGAGAACTCGGTACTCGAGGACCAGGCGGTCGATTACCTGCTCGAGCGCGCGCGCGTGACCGAGAAGGCGGCATCATTCCGCGAAATCATGAACTTCGGCGCCTGAGGCGGCAGTACAATAGACCTCCCGCAGACACGGCAATCCAGCAATCTCATGAGCATCTCTCCGCGCGCGCTGAACCTGGTCCCGATGGTGGTCGAGCAGACCGCCCGCGGCGAGCGGGCCTACGACATCTACTCGCGACTCCTGAAGGAGCGCGTGATCTTCATCGTCGGGCCGGTCGAGGACTACATGGCGAACCTGGTGGTCGCGCAGCTCCTGTTCCTCGAATCCGAGAACCCCGAGAAGGACGTTGCGCTGTACATCAATTCGCCGGGAGGCATCGTCAGCGCCGGGCTCGCGATCTACGACACCATGCAGTTCATCCGTCCTGACATCAACACCATCTGCGTGGGGCAGGCGGCCAGCATGGGCGCGGTGCTGCTCGCCGGCGGCACCAAGGGCAAGCGCTTCTGCCTGCCACACTCGCGGGTGATGATCCACCAGCCGCTGGGCGGCTTTCAGGGCCAGGCGACTGACATCGAGATACACGCGCGCGAGATCCTCGACTCGCGCGATCGCCTGAATCGCATCCTGTCGACCCACAGCGGCCAGCCGATCGATAAGATCCGCCATGACACCGACCGGGACAACTTCATGACCGGCGAGCAGGCTGTCGCCTATGGCCTGATCGACGGTGTGCTGGCCCAGCGGGCGGAGACCGGCTCGGCCGTGCGCCAGTGAGACGGGCTTTCGTTAAGTAGCTGTAAGCCCGAGGGTTTTTTGCGCGGCGTAGTGCCGCGTGGTATAAGCAAATCGGGGGTCGGCACTGGCGGCCCCGCGGGGCCCGCGGGGCGGTTCGAGTAAGGTTCAGCGCATGGCGGACGATTCACGCGGCAAGCACGACGACGGCAAGCTTCTCTACTGTTCGTTCTGTGGCAAGAGCCAGCACGAAGTCCGAAAGCTGATTGCCGGTCCGTCGGTTTTCGTCTGCGACGAGTGTGTCGAGCTCTGCAACGACATCATCCGTGAGGAGCTCGAGGAAAAGGCCGAGAAGACCCGCGAAAAGCTCCCCAAGCCCCAGGAGATCAAGCGAGTCCTCGACGATTACGTCATTGGCCAGAACCGCGCGAAGAAGGTGCTGTCGGTCGCGGTCTACAACCACTACAAGCGGCTGCAGACCAAGTCGGGCGAGCGCACCCGCGAGGAAGTCGAGCTCGCCAAGAGCAACATCCTGCTGATCGGCCCGACCGGCAGCGGCAAGACCCTGCTCGCCGAGACCCTCGCCCGGCTGCTTAATGTGCCGTTCACGATTGCGGATGCGACCACGCTGACCGAGGCGGGTTACGTCGGTGAGGACGTCGAGAACATCATCCAGAAGCTGCTGCAGAAGTGCGACTACGACGTCGAGAAGGCACAGACCGGGATCGTCTACATCGACGAGATCGACAAGATCTCGCGCAAGAGCGACAACCCGTCGATCACGCGTGACGTGTCCGGCGAAGGCGTGCAGCAGGCGCTCCTGAAACTGATCGAGGGTACGATCGCCTCGGTCCCGCCGCAGGGCGGGCGCAAGCATCCGCAGCAGGAGTTCCTGCAGGTCGACACCGCGAACATCCTGTTCGTCTGCGGCGGCGCGTTCGCCGGTCTCGAAAAGATCATCATGAACCGCACGCAGAAGGGCGGTATCGGCTTTGTCGCGGACGTCCGCGAACCAAACGCGCGGCAGCATGGCGCCGACCTGTTCCACGATGTCGAGCCTGAGGACCTGATCAAGTACGGGCTGATCCCGGAGTTCGTCGGCAGGCTGCCCGTCGTCGCCACGCTCGATGAGCTCGACGAAGGCGCGCTGATGCAGATCCTCACCGAGCCGCGCAACGCGCTCACCAAGCAGTATCGCAAGCTCTTCGACATGGAAGGCGTGGAGCTCGAGTTCCGCGAGGAATCGCTGCGCGCCGTGGCGCGCCGTGCCATGCAGCGCAAGACTGGCGCGCGTGGCCTGAGGACCATTCTGGAGAACGTCCTGCTCGATATCATGTACGACCTTCCGGGGATGCGGAACGTCCAGAAGGTCGTGATTGACGAGGACGTGATCGCAGGCGAAAGCAAGCCGTATCTGGTGTACGGTCAGGAAGAGGCGCGGCTCGCTGCGGTCGAGGAACGCCGCACGGGGTCCGACCACTGAACGGCTACGGACCCGATCCGAAGAAAATCGGCCCAGAGCCGGATTTCCGTCCCAGCCGTGAATTGGCGATCGCGCCCTGCGAAAAATCGGCTCTGACTCCGATTTCTGCTGTCTTCTGACTTGAATCCCGCCCGCGTGTCCACAATGATGGGCACCTGTCTTGCGCGCGACCCCGCGCACTGGAGGCTTCCCGCGTGACGACCGAAGACCCCGCACTCGAGACCGCTGTCACCTCCGATGCGCTGCCGGTGCTGCCGCTGCGCGACGTCGTCGTGTACCCCCACATGGTCATACCGCTGTTCGTGGGCCGTGAGAAGTCCATCCTCGCGCTCGAGCAGGCGATGAAGGTGAACAAGCAGATCCTGCTGCTCGCGCAGAAGCAGGCCGATGTCGACGATCCTCAGCCCAAGGATCTCTATCAGGTCGGAACGATCGCCACGATTCTGCAGCTCCTCAAGCTGCCGGACGGCACGGTCAAGGTGCTGGTCGAGGGGACCGAGCGGGCCTCGGTCGCGGAGCTCACCGCGGGCGACTACTTCGCCGCGCATGTAGCGCCGCTTGGCGACACCGAGCAGTACGAAGAGCGCGAAATGGACGTGCTGGTCCGCTCCGTCGTGTCGCAATTTGAGCAATACGTAAAGCTCAACCGCAAGGTGCCGCCGGAGATCCTTACCTCGCTGGCAGGCATCGAGCAGCCGGGTCGGCTCGCCGACACCGTTGCCGCACACATGTCCCTCAAGCTCGATGCCAAGCAGAAGGTTCTCGAGATCCAGGACGTGCGCCGCCGCCTTGAGCACATCCTCGCCTTGATCGAGGGCGAAATGGACGTGCTGCAGATCGAGAAGCGCATTCGCGGCCGCGTCAAGCAGCAGATGGAGAAGAGCCAGCGCGAGTACTACCTCAACGAGCAGATGAAGGCGATCCAGAAGGAACTGGGCGAGATGGACGACGCGCCCAACGAGATCGCGGAGCTCGAGAAGCGCATCGCACGCGCCGGCATGCCGAAGGAAGCGCGGGACAAGGCGGGCTCCGAGCTCGCGAAGCTCAAGCTCATGTCGCCGATGTCGGCCGAGGCGACCGTGGTGCGCAACTACATTGACTGGCTGGTGAAGGTCCCCTGGAAGAAGCGCACCAAGGTCAAGCACGACATCGCGGCGGCCGAGCGGGTGCTCAACGAGGACCACTACGGCCTCGACAAGGTCAAGGAGCGCATCGTCGAGTACCTGGCTGTCCAGCAGCGCGTGCAGACGCTCAAGGGCCCGATCCTTTGTCTGGTCGGTCCGCCCGGTGTGGGCAAGACCTCGCTGGGGCAGAGCATTGCGCGGGCGACGAACCGCAAGTTCGTGCGTATGTCGCTGGGCGGCGTGCGTGACGAGGCCGAGATACGCGGGCACCGCCGCACCTATATCGGCTCGATGCCCGGCAAGATCGTGCAGAACATGGCGCGGACCGGGGTACGCAATCCGCTGTATCTGCTCGACGAAGTCGACAAGATGGCGATGGACTTCCGCGGTGACCCGTCGGCGGCGCTGCTCGAGGTGCTCGATCCCGAGCAGAACTCCGCGTTCAGCGATCACTACCTCGAGGTCGACTTCGATCTCTCCGAGGTGATGTTCGTCTGCACCGCGAACACGCTCAACATCCCGCCGCCACTGCTCGACCGCATGGAGGTCATCCGGCTGCCCGGCTACACCGAGGACGAAAAGGCGAACATCGCGCGGCGCTATCTGCTGCCCAAGCAGGTCAAGCAGAACGGTCTCAAGCCCGAGGAAATCAAGATTTCCGATGCCGCAATCCTTGAGATCATCCGCCACTACACGCGCGAAGCGGGGGTGCGCAATCTCGAGCGCGAGCTGTCGAAGATCTGCCGCAAGTCCGTCAAGGAGCTGCTGCTCGACACGCGCCGCAAGCTGATAACGGTCGCGCCGAAGCAGGTACCGAAGTACCTCGGCGTCAAGCGCTTCCGTTACGGGCGCGCGGAGGAAAACGATCACGTCGGTCAGGTGACCGGACTCGCGTGGACCGAGGTCGGCGGCGAACTGCTGACCATCGAGGCCGCCATCGTGCCGGGCAAGGGCAAGCTCACGCACACCGGCCAGCTCGGCGAAGTGATGCAGGAGTCGATCCAGGCGGCGATGACCGTGGTGCGGAGCCGCGCCGCCGTGCTCGGCCTGGACCCCGAGTTCTATCAGAAGGTCGACGTGCACATACACGTGCCCGAGGGCGCGACGCCGAAGGACGGCCCGAGCGCCGGCGTCGGCATGTGCACGGCGCTGGTCTCCGCGCTGACGCGCATCCACGTGCGCGGCGACCTGGCGATGACCGGCGAGATCACGCTGCGCGGCGAGGTGCTGCCGATCGGGGGCTTGAAGGAAAAGCTGCTCGCGGCGCACCGCGGCGGCATACGCACGGTTCTTATCCCCGACGAGAACGTGAAGGACCTGGTGGAGATCCCCCAGAACATAAAGGGCAGCCTGGAGATCAAGCCGGTCAAGTGGATCGACGAGGTCTTGCAGTTCGCGCTGCGCAACATGCCGCAGCCGCAGCCGCAGCCGATCACCGTCGTCGCGCCCGCGGTCGTCGAGGAGAAGCGCAGCAAGCGTCCCGGGCGCCGACAGGGCAAGGTACAGGCGCACTGATCGTGCGCACCCCGGTGCGGCCATGCGGGCCGTCGCCGCAACGAACCATCGGAGGTCATACGGATGAACAAGAACGACGTGATCGATGCGGTCGCCGAACGCACAGGGCTCGCCAAGTCGGATGCGGCGCGTGCCGTCGAGGCCGTGCTCTCGACACTGACCGAGGCGCTGCAGAAGGGCGATGCGGTGGCGCTGTCCGGATTCGGAAACTTCGTCGCGAAGTCGCGCGCCGCTCGCACGGGTCGTAATCCGCGCACCGGCGAGGCGATCGCGATCCCCGCGAGCCGGGTGCCCTCGTTCAAGGCTGGCAAGGCCCTGAAGGATGCCGTAAACTAGCGGGCTCCCAGAGGGCGCGGGGTGCTTAGCTCAGCTGGGAGAGCGTCGCCCTTACAAGGCGAAGGTCGGGGGTTCGATCCCCTCAGCACCCACCAGTACACGCGGAGTGGTAGTTCAGTCGGTTAGAATACCGGCCTGTCACGCCGGGGGTCGCGGGTTCGAGTCCCGTCCACTCCGCCATTTTCCGATACGAAGAGGCCCGCTCGCGCGGGCCTTTTCTTGAGTAGCATCGATACGGGCCCGTGGCCCGCGGACACGCAAGCCATGCTCCAGAAGATACGCGACAGGATCTCCGGTTGGTTCGCAACCGCGTTTCTCGGAGCGATCGCGCTCGTGTTCATATTCTGGGGCATCAAGTTCGAGGGCGCTGCCAACATGGCCGCGGCGCGTGTCAACGGCGAAAGCGTGCCGCTCGACAAGGTGCGCCGTGCCTGGCAGGAGCGTCAGGCGGAGCTGCAGCGCGAGATACGCGACGAGCTCCCCGCCGAGCTGGTAAAGAGCGAGCAGCGTGCGCTGCTCGATGAGTTCGTGCGCCGCGAACTGCTGCGCCAGCGCACGAGCGACCTTGGCTACCGGGTCGGCGACCAGAAGCTGGTAGACACGCTCAACTCGATTCCGGCTCTTCAGGTCGACGGGAAGTTCTCGCGCGACCGGTATGCAGCGCTGCTGCGGCAGCAGGGACGGACCGAGGCAACCTTCGAAGCGGATCTGCGCGAAGACCTGCAGATCGGCGAGCTGCAGCGCGGCATCGCCGCCTCCTCCTTCGTTACCCCGAGCGAGCTCAGGCGGCGTTCCGAGCTCGAGGGTGAGCAGCGCGACGTGGATTTCGTGGTGGTTCCGTCCTCGGCATTCGAGCCCGCCGAGGGTCCGTCGGGTGCGGACGTGGAACGGTGGTTCGAGGCAAACAAGTCGCGCTTCGTGACTCCCGAGACTGTCGCGCTTCAGTACGTTGAGCTCACCCTCGATTCGGTTGCCGCCGGCGTCGCCGTGAGCGACGAGGCGCTGCACCAGCATTACGAGGAGATCGCGCCCGAGCGGTTCGTGGAGACTGAGCAGCGCCACGGCAGCCACATCCTGATCGAGAGTGGCGAGGACGATGCCGGAGCACGCGCGCGCGCGGAGTCGCTGCTCAAAAAGGCGCAAGGTGGTGCGGATTTCGCCACGCTCGCCCGGGAGAATTCGGACGACATTGGCTCGAAGGCGCAGGGCGGCGATCTCGGCTGGTCGACACGCGAGGCCTACGAGGCGCCGTTCGCCGATGCGCTCTTCGCGATGCAGAAGGGCGAGATCCGTGGACCGGTCAGGACGCGCTTCGGATATCACATCATCCGTCTCGAGGACATACGCCCCTCTCGTCAGCGACCGTTCGAGGAAGTGCGGGCGGAGCTCGAAGCCGAATACCGGCGCGATGAGGCACAGTCGATCTTTTACGAACGCTCTCAGCAGCTTGCCGATGAGTCGTTTGCGGCGTTGAGCGAGCTCGATTCAGTCGCGCGCAAGTTGAGCCTTCCACTCGCGACCGTGGAGTCCTTCACGCGCAACGGCGGCGGTCCGTTCGGCGCCGAGCGCAAGGTCATCGACGCGGCCTTCGCAAACGACGTTCTGATCGACCGGCAGAACAGTCAGCCGATCAGCCTCGGCGACGACCGCGTGGTCGTGCTGCGGGTCACCTCGCATTCAGAGTCACGCCAGCAGACGCTCGCCGAGGTGCGGACAGCGGTCGAGGCCGAGGTCCGAGCGGAATCTGCGCGCGCCGCGGCAACGGCGGCCGCGGACAAGGCGCTCAAGCAACTGAGAGGCGGCGCCGCCTGGGCGGAGGTCGTGAGTGGGCTCGGTCTTACGCCGGCGGGCCAGGTGACGGTCGAGCGACGGAGCGGCGAGTATCCGCCGGAGCTCATGACCGCGGTCTTCGCCGCGACGGCGCCTGTGGGAGAGAAACCAACCGCCGGCAAGGCCGCGCTCGCGAGCGGCGACCCGGTGTTGTTCGTCGTCAATGCGCGGCGAGCCGGTTCGTCGCCGGCGGCCGGCGCGCAAGACGAACTCGCGGCCAGGCAGCGGGCGGTTTCTGGTCGCACCGCTGCATCAGAAGTGGCCGCCTACATGACGCAGCTCGAACGCGACGCGAAGATCAAGCGCAACGACAAGGCATTCGAGTAGCTCGCCGACATCGCGGCCGGGCGAGCCCGGCCGGCGCGTTCAGGCTGTCGATTCCTCGAATGACATGCCGACGTGGCTGTAGCCCGCGTCCACGTAGACAATCTCACCCGTGATGCCCGAGGCCAGGTCGGAGCAGAGAAAGGCGGCGACGTTCCCGACTTCCTCGATCGTCACGTTGCGTCGCAGCGGCGTGGCCGCCGCGACATGCGTCAGCATCTTTCGGAAGCCGCCGACGCCAGCCGCGGCCAGCGTCTTGATTGGCCCGGCCGAGATCGCGTTGACACGCGTGCCGCGGGGACCGAGATCGGCCGCCAGGAACCGCACGTTCGCCTCGAGGCTCGCCTTGGCGAGTCCCATCACGTTGTAGCTCGGGATCGAGCGCACCGCACCGAGGTAGGTGAGCGTGAGGATCGCGCCATTGCGCCCTTCCATGAGGGCCCGGCCTGCCTTCGCGAGCGCCGCGAGGCTGTAGCTCGACACGTCGTGGGCTATCTGAAAGCCTTCGCGGGTGACACTGTCGAGGTAGCCGCCGGCGAGCTGCTCCCGGGGTGCAAAGGCTACGCTGTGCACGATGATGTCGAGGGATCCCCAGGCGGACCCGATCCGCTCGAACGCGGAATGAATTTCTGCATCGTGCGCTACGTCCATCGGCAGCACGAGCTCGGCGCCGAACCCCTGCGCCATCTCGGCGACGCGCTCCTTGAGGCGGTCGTTCTGATAGGTACACGCAAGCTCGGCGCCCTCGCGTCGCATCGCGGCGGCGATGCCGTACGCGATCGAACGCTCGGTCGCGAGCCCGACGATCAAGGCACGCTTGCCGGCAAGAAAGCCCACGTCAACCTCCGCTGAAGCGGCTCGGGTCGACGTAGAGTATCAGGCGTTGCCCTGCGCGTAGCGAGGAGGCACTGCGGAGGTCGTTCCACCCCATGAGCTGGCGGATCGTGACCTGGAACCGCTCGGCGATCTGCGAAAGTGTGTCGCCGCGCCTTACGCGGTAGGTCATACGAGTGACTTCCGCGGCTGAGGCGACGCGCCGGTAGGAATCGGCAGATGCCGGAACGGTGAGCCGCGTACCGAGTCCGAGGCGAGTCTGGGTGCCGACGCCGTTGGCCCCGGCGAGCTCCGGCACGGTCACACCGTACTTCCGTGCGATACCCCAGAGCGTGTCGCCCGCGCGCACCGTATGCACCTGCGGCCCGATGCGCTCCGTGGCAGCGGCCACGTTACTGACGACCTGTGTGGTCGGGGCGGGGCGCACTTCGGCCGTGCGGACGGGTGGCGAGGCGCGTCCCGGGATGTGCAGCCGCTGACCGGAAATAATCGTCGAGCCGCTTATCTCGTTCGCGGCCTTGAGCTCGCCGAGCGAAACGTCGTAGTGCCGGGCGATCGATGAGAGCGTCTCGCCCCTGCTTACGAAATGGATGCCGGCCGATGGATCTTTGACCGCCGCGATCCAGAGCCGGCTGTCGTTTTCGGGGACCAGCATCGCCTGTCGCAGTGCTGCGGCACGCTCAACGGGCAGCAGCAGCCGGTGCGGGCCGTCCGGCGGAGTCGTCTGCCGGTTGTACGCCGGATTCAGCGCGAACATGTCGTCCTGGCTGACACCGGCGATCTCTGCGGCGTTGCCGATGTGGACCTGCCGCCCCGGGTCGACGACGTCGAAATACGGCCGATTCGGAATGGGGGCGAACTGCAGACCGAAGGCCTGGGGGTCGGCCACGATACGGCGGATTGCGAGCAGCTTCGGGACGTACTGGCGGGTTTCGGTCCGAAGGTTGAGATCGAAGAAACCGGTGCCGCGCCCGGCGCGGGCACTCGTCTGCACGGCGCGGCTCACCGTGCCTTCGCCGCCGTTGTACGCCGCGATCGCCAGAAACCAGTCACCCTGGAAGTAGCGATGCAGGTACTCCAGGTATGAGAGCGCGGCCTGGGTCGATTCGATGACGTCGCGGCGCTCGTCCAGCCACCAGGTCTGGTCCAGACCATAGTGGCGACCGGTGCGAGGCATGAACTGCCAGAGACCCGAGGCGCGGCTTCTCGAATAGGCGACGGGATTGAAGGCGCTCTCGACGACCGGGAGCAGTGCGAGCTCCATCGGCATGCCGCGTTTTTCGATCTCGCTCACGATGTAGTGCAAGTACCGCGCCCCGCGGCGGAAGGTGCGGTCGAGGAGCTCCGGTTGCGAGCGATAAAGGGCGAGCTCGCGATCGACCGCGACATGCTGCACGTCCGGGAGCGCATAGCCAGCGCGAATGCGATCCAGGAGGTCGGCATATGAACCGGGCGCCTCGCCCGGATCGGCAGACGGCAAAGCCGGCGCGGCGGCGGGAGCGGTGGTGCCGTTCTGCGGCTGGGTTGCAGGCGGCAGGCTCGAGTACTCGCCGGTACGCGTCGTGCCGCAGCCAGCCAGCAACGAGGCCGCTGCGAGCAGGCCGAGACCGATGATGCGCGTGTACCGCATCTCAGCGAAACGCGTCTTTCCAGGAACGGATCACGGCAAATACCTCCTCGACCGAGCTCACGGGCCGACCGGCGTGCGCCATAGCCGCGGCCCTAACCGCGGGTTCCCGGCATCGCAGGAACGGATTGATGCGTCGTTCGAGGCCGATCGTAGACGGCAGTGTCGGCTCGTCGCGTGAACGCAGTTCACGGCTTGCCTCGAGCGTGGCTTCCACGTCCGGGTTCGCGGCTCGACAGCCTGGGCGAAGCGCAGGTTGGTGACCGTATATTCGTGACCGCAGTAAAGCCGGGTGCCGTCCGGGAGCTGCGCAAGGCGGTCAAGCGATGCCGACATCTGCGCGGGCGTGCCCTCGAAGAGCCGTCCGCAGCCCGCGCTGAAAAGCGTATCACCGCAGAAAAGCGCGCCGTGCCCGTGGAAGGCGATGTGACCGAGCGTATGGCCGGGGATGTCGAGCACCGAGAATTCGAGAGCCAGCTCGTCGAGGTTCACCCGGTCCCCATCCGACAGGCGGCTCGACGCACAGGGTATTTCCTCGCGGGCCGGACCGAGCACCGGCGCCCCATGTCGCGACACCAGGTCGCGCACGCCACCGACATGATCCGGGTGGTGGTGAGTGACGAAGATGGCGCGCAGCCGCAGGCCCTCACGATCGAGTGCGTCTTCAACGGGGCGGGCGTCCCCGGGATCAACCACGGCTGCGCCGGTCGGATCCCCGGGCGTACGTATCAACCAGATATAGTTGTCCGAGAACGCCCGCACCGGGCTCACTTCGAGCATGCATCCCCCTGGGAGGCCGGGCATGAGTCCGGGGCGGCGGTATTAGAGCGGGTCGGCCCGGAAAATTCCACACTATGTCGCACGTTTTCAGACGTTGGCGGGCGTCGAGCAGCTATCCTTGCGTCCCATGGGGAATATGTCAGAAACCTCGACCTGGCTCGAAACGCCGCTAGGTCGTTCGGTGGTCGAGGTCGAGCGCGAGCTGCTGCGCGAAGCTCTCGCCGATGTTTTCGGCTTCGAGCTTCTGCAGATCGGCGCCTGGGGTCGCGGCGGGGAGCTCGCTGCTGGCGCGAGGACCCAGCACCGGCGCTGGCTCGCGCCGAATGCCAGCGGACCCGGGGCGGTACGCGCGAGCTACGACGCACTGCCGGTCGCAAGCGGCTCGGTCGAGGCGGTTCTGCTGCCGCACACCCTCGAGTACGCGCCAAGCCCTCACGAGCTGCTGCGCGAGGCGGATCGCGTGCTACGCGGGGAAGGTCAGCTACTGGTGTGCGGGTTCACCCCGCTGGGGCCCTGGGGACTGCGGCGCCGTCTCTCGCACGGTCGGTTTCCGCCTCCGGCCGAACGGCTGCTTGGAGAAGGACGTCTCCGCGACTGGCTCAGCCTGCTCGGATTCGAGGTCGCGAGCACGCGTCGATACCTGTTCGCGCCCCCCTGGTCCCGCCGCCTGCGGACCGACGGGCGGAGCTGGCTCGAGCGGCGCGGCCCGGTGATCGCACCGCCCCTCGCGGGTGCCTACCTGCTGCGCGCCTGCAAACGGGTGCGTTGCATCACACCCATCCGTCCGACGTGGAGCCGGCCACGCTCGGTGGTCGGCGGCATCGTGGAGCCGACGCCGAGAAACGTGGCGTGAGCGAAGTCGAGATCTACACGGACGGGGCCTGCCGAGGCAACCCGGGGCCCGGCGGCTGGGGTGCGCTGCTCGTGTCGGGCGAGCGACGACGAGAGCTGTACGGCGCCGAACCGATGACCACCAACAACCGCATGGAGCTCACGGCTGCCATCGAGGCGCTCGCAGCCTTGAAGCGCGCTTGCCGCGTGCGGCTTTATACGGATTCGCAGTACCTGCGCGGCGGTATCACGGAGTGGCTGCCGCAGTGGAAGGCCCGCAGCTGGAAGACGGCGGATCGCAAGCCCGTCAAGAATGCCGATCTCTGGCTTGCGCTCGAGCGGGAGTCCGGTCGCCACGTGGTCGAGTGGCACTGGGTGCGTGGTCATTCCGGGCATGCGGGGAACGAGGCCGCCGACGCGCTTGCGAACCGGGCGATCGACGAGATGCTGGCCGCGGATGAGCACATCCAGTCGTGATCCGTCGGCGTCGACTCAGCGTGTAAACTGTCGCACCCCACCGGTGGGCCCTCCATGGATTTCATCGACCTGAAGACCCAGTACCGGCGGCTCAAGCCCGTTATCGACGAGCGCATGATGAGGGTGCTGGCTCACGGGCAGTACATCCTCGGGCCCGAGGTCGCCGAGCTCGAGGCCGCGCTCGCGCGCTATGCCGGCACGCGCAATTGCATCGCGGCGTCGAGCGGCACGGACACGCTCCTCATCGCGCTCATGGCGCTCGGCATTGGACGCGGCGACGAGGTGATCACCGTGCCGTTCACCTTCGTCGCGACGGGCGAGATGATCGCGCTGGCCGGGGCGACGCCGGTTTTCGTCGACATCGATCCTCGGACCTGGAACATCGACCCCGCCCAGATCGAGGCGGCGATCACGCCGCGCACCCGCGCCATCATGCCGGTCTCGCTGTACGGCCAGTGCGCGGACTTCGCGGCCATCAACGCGGTCGCGGCACGGCACCGTCTGCCGGTCATTGACGATGCGGCTCAGAGTTTCGGTGCGACCCAGGACGGCCGACGCTCCTGTTCGCTGTCGCTGATCGGATCGACATCGTTCTTCCCCTCGAAGCCGCTCGGCGCATATGGCGACGGCGGGGCGCTCTTTACCGACGACGATGCGCTCGCCAAGCTGATGCGCGAGATTCGCGTCCACGGGCAGGATCGGCGCTATAACCATCCGCGTCTCGGTATCAACGGACGACTCGATACGCTGCAGGCCGCGGTCCTGCTCGCAAAGCTCGAAGTCTTCGACGAGGAGGTCGCGGCCCGTGGTCGCGTTGGTGCGCGTTATGGCGAGCTGATACGCGAGGCGTTCGCCGGTCACGAGGAACGGGTGTTGACGCCATGGCTGGCCCCCGGCAACACCAGCGTGTATGCGCAGTACACGATCGAGGTCGACGAGCGCGACGCAGTCGAATCGCGGATGAAGGCGCGAGGCATCCCGACGGCCGTCCACTATCCGATGCCGCTGCACCTGCAGCCCCTGTTCGAGTCGATGGGTCTGCGCAAGGGCGCCTTCCCGCACTCCGAGCGCGCGTCGCGACGCGTCATCAGCCTGCCGATGCACCCCTATCTCGGCGAAGAGCAGCAGCGGGCGGTGGTCGCAGCGCTGCGCGCAGCCGTCCTGGGCTGACCGGGCGGCGCGAAGCATGCGGCAGGTCATCCTCGATACCGAGACCACCGGGCTCGAGGTGGAGCTGGGTCATCGAATCATCGAGATCGGCTGCATCGAGCTCGTTTCCAGACGGCGCACCGGTCGCACCTTTCATCGCTACCTGCGACCCGAGCGCGCTATAGACGTGGCAGCGTTGCGGGTCCACGGTATCACGGCCGAGTTCCTCTACGAGCAGCCGCGGTTCGCTGATGTCGCGGATGAGCTCATGGAGTTCATCGGTGACGCGGAGCTCGTGATCCACAACGCGGCCTTCGACCTCGCGTTTATCGATGCAGAGTTCGCCCGGCTGGGGCCGCCGCAACGGCAGGTGTCTGCCTCGGCGCGGGTGTTCGACACGCTGTCGCTCGCGCGACAGCTTCACCCGGGGCAACGCAACGGCCTCAATGCGCTCTGCCGGCGATATGGTATCGACAGCTCGCGGCGCGAGCGCCACGGCGCGCTGCTCGACGCGGAGCTGCTGCTCGACATCTACCTGGCGATGACCGGCGGGCAAGGCGCGCTGACGCTCGAGACCGGAGCCGCGCCGCCACACGCAGCCCTGACGGTCGGGCGCGCCGAGCGACCCAGTTGGCCACTGCTGGTCCGGCGTGCCACCCAGGCGGAGCTCGACGCGCACGAACGGATGCTCGATGTGCTGGATCGGGCAAGCGGTGGCCGCACCGTCTGGCGGGTGCTCGAATCCGTGTCATGAGTGGCACGCTCGCGCAGGCATTCCGACGCGGTTTTCTCGGCAACGCACCGGCCTGGTACAAACGGCTGGTCTGCGCCTTCCTGCTGGCGAACCCGATCCTGCTCGTCACACTCGGGCCGACGGTCACCGGCTGGGCCGTGCTGCTCGAATTCATCGTCACGCTGGCGATGGCGTTGCGCTGTTATCCGCTGCAGCCCGGAGGGCTGATCGCGCTCGAGGCGGTGCTGCTTGGACTGACCTCGGCAGAGAGCGCCTACCAGGAAGTGATTACCGCGCTCCCGGTGCTGTTGCTGCTGATGTTCATGGTCGCCGGCATCTATTTTCTGCGCGACCTTCTGCTCAGCGTCTTCACAAGTCTGCTGCTGCGCATACGCTCCTCGTCGGTGCTTTCGCTCACGATCTGCGCCGCGGCCGCCGTATTGTCCGCGTTTCTCGACGCCTTGACGGTGGTCGCGGTTCTCGTGACCGTCGGCCTCGGCTTCTACGACGTTTATCACCGCGCCGCTTCCGGCAAGCGTCTGGAGGACGAGCACGATCCGGCGCGCGATGAAGCCGTCCCCGAGCTTCATGCGCGGTCGCTGGAGCAGTTCCGCGCCTTCCTGCGCGGGCTCATGATGCACGGCGCGGTCGGCACCGCCATCGGGGGCGTCGCCACGCAGGTAGGCGAGCCGCAGAACCTGCTGATCGCCAAGCAGGCAGAGTGGCAATTCGGTGAGTTCTTCCTCGAAGTGGCGCCCGTTTCGCTGCCGGTCGCGGTTGCCGGCTTCGGCACCTGCTTGCTGATCGACCGGTTTGGGCTTTTCGGCTACGGCGCCGAGCTGCCATCCGACGTCCGTGCCGTGCTGCAGACGCATCACGAGGAACGCGCGTCGCGAGCATTGCCGCGTGATCGCCAGGTCCTGATCGTGCAGGCGGCCGTCGCGCTCATCCTCGTGCTGTCGCTTGCCTTCCACGTGGCGGAGGTCGGCCTGATCGGCCTGATCGTCATCGTGCTCGCGACCTCGTTCACCGGGATCGTCGAGGAGAACCGCATCGGCAAGGCGTTCGAAGCGGCGATGCCGTTCACCGCGTTGCTGGTAGTGTTCTTCGTGATCGTCGCGCAGATCCACGACCAGCACCTTTTCGAGCCGGTGCTCCAAGGCGTCCTGTCGCTCGAGGGGCGCGCGCAGGCGGCGATGCTCTACGTGGCGACCGGGGTCCTTTCCGCGATCAGCGACAACGTGTTCGTCGCGACGATCTACATCACCGAGGTCAAGGCCGCGTTTCTGCAGGGTGCCACGACACACGAGCAGTTCGAGGTGCTGGCAGTGGCGATCAACACCGGAACCAACATCCCGAGCGTAGCGACGCCGAACGGGCAGGCGGCCTTCCTGTTCATGCTCACGTCATTGCTCGCGCCGCTGATCCGGCTTGGATACCTGCGGATGGTCTGGATGGCGCTGCCGTATTTTCTGGTCATGACGAGCGTGGGTCTCGCGGCCGTAGTCTGGCTCCTGTGACTCGGACGCCGGTTTTCGCCTTGACGCGGCTCTCAATATCGAATGTCCGGATGTGGCATTCTTTCCTGATTCGCACGCCCAGAGTGAGTACCGCTTGGTAGCCACAAAGCGCACGCGGCTGAACCGCCGCAGCCTGAAGATCGCAGTTATCGGCCTCGGTTACGTCGGGCTCCCGCTCGCGGTCGAGTTCGGGAAGCGATTCAGAACCACCGGCTTCGACGTCAAGTCGAGCCGAATCCAGGCGCTCGAGCGCGGCCACGACGCCACGCTCGAGGTGACCAGCGATGAGCTGGCTTCGGCGAAGAACCTCACGTTCACCACCCGGATCGACGATCTCGCAGCCTGCAAGGTGTTCATCGTCACGGTGCCGACACCGATCGACGAGTACAAACGACCGGACCTCACGCCCCTCGAGAAGGCAAGCGCCACGATCGGGAAGGTACTCAAGAAAGGCGATGTGGTCGTCTATGAGTCGACCGTCTACCCCGGTTGCACGGAGGAAGTCTGCGTCCCGATCCTAGAGCGCGTTTCGGGTCTGAAATTCAATCGGGATTTTTTTGCGGGCTACAGCCCGGAGCGCATCAATCCCGGCGACAAGGAGCACCGGCTTACGACCATCCGCAAGGTAACGTCCGGCTCAACCCCGGCGGTGGCTGAGTTCGTCGACTCGCTGTATCGCTCGATCATCACCGTGGGGACGCACAAGGCGTCCAGCATCCGCGTGGCGGAAGCCGCGAAGGTCATCGAGAACACGCAGCGCGACGTCAACATCGCACTCATCAACGAGCTGGCGCTCATCTTCAACCGGCTCGGCATCGACACCGAGGAAGTCCTGAGCGCAGCCGGTAGCAAGTGGAATTTCCTGCCGTTCCGTCCCGGGCTGGTCGGTGGGCACTGCATCGGCGTTGACCCGTATTACCTCACGCACAAGGCGCAGGCGATCGGATATCACCCCGAGATGATCCTCGCCGGGCGGCGCATCAACGACAACATGGGCATCTACGTCGCGCAGCAGGTCGCGCAGCTCATGATCAGGGACCGCATCCAGGTGCGGGATTCGCGCATCCTCGTGATGGGCCTCGCCTTCAAGGAAAATTGCCCGGACGTACGCAATACCCGGATCGTCGACGTCGTCAACGAGCTCGCGAAGTTCGGGGCAGCAGTCGACATCTACGATCCGTGGGTCGACCCGGCCGAGGCGCACCACGAATACGGACTGCGGCCCGTCAAGCGGCTGCGACCGCGCTGTTACGATGCCATCGTCATGGGTGTCGCGCACCGGCAGTTTCGCGAGATGGGAATCGCAAAGGTCCGCGCGCTCGCGAAGAAACGCCACGTCCTCTACGATATCAAGTACGTGTTTGACCGCGACGAGGTCGACGGGCGTTTGTAGGCGATGAAGATTCTCGTCACCGGTGCTGCGGGATTTATCGGCTTTCACACGGCTGTCAAACTGCTGGCGCGTGGCGACACCGTCGTCGGCCTCGACAATCTGAACGACTACTACGACGTCCGGCTCAAGCAGGCTCGCCTCGCGCTGCTCGAGAAGGAGCCGGCGTTTCGCTTCGTGAAGCTGGATCTCGCCGACCGCGCCCGGATGGCGGAGCTCTTTGCGCAGCAGAAGTTCGAGCGGGTGATCCACCTCGGCGCGCAGGCCGGTGTGCGGTATTCGATCCAGAACCCACTCGCCTACGTCGATAGCAACGTGATCGGCACCGCGAACATTCTGGAGGGATGCCGGCACAACGGCGTCGGTCATCTCGTCTACGCCTCGACCAGCTCGGTGTACGGCGCCAACACGCGGATGCCGTTCTCTGTCCACCAGAACGTCGATCACCCGCTGTCGTTCTACGCCGCAACGAAGAAGGCCAACGAGCTCATGGCTCACACCTACGCGGAGCTCTATGCGCTCCCCGTGACAGGGCTGCGTTTCTTCACCGTGTACGGCCCATGGGGCCGGCCCGACATGGCGCTGTTCCTGTTCACGCGCAACATACTCGCCGGCCGGCCGATCGACGTCTTCAACCACGGGCATCACCGCCGGGACTTCACCTTCGTGGATGACATCGCCGAGGGCGTCGTTCGCGCCTGCGACCGGGTCGCGACCCCGAACCCGGACTGGGATGGCCAGTCGCCCGATCCCGGGACCAGCCGCGCGCCATACCGGCTGTATAACATCGGGAACAACCGTCCAGTCGAGCTGCTGCGCTACATCGAGGTGCTCGAGCAGTGCCTTGGCCTCAAGGCGGAGATGAACATGCTGCCGCTGCAGGCGGGCGACGTGCCCGACACCTGGGCCGACATCGAGGACCTCGAGCGCGACGTCGGCTACACGCCGACCACGCCCGTCGAGGTCGGAATCCGCCGTTTCGTCGAGTGGTACCTGGCGTATTACGGCAAGGACGCGCCCGTGGACCCGAAAGTCGTCAATCTCGGCTGATCGGGTATCCTCGCGGCCGCGCCACAGTGCGCGACCGGGCGCCCCGGCTCGCGCGTTCACGTCTGTAGCCCTATTCAAGGAGGCTCCCATGTCCCAGCGAACGGCCTTGCCCGCCTGGCATGCGCTGCGGGTGCATGCCGCGGAGGTCGAACCCGCGCACCTGCGCGACCTCTTTGACGCCGAGCCTGCACGCTTCGATGCCCTGCACCTCGAGTCGCTCGACTTGCTGTTTGACTACAGTCGGCAGCGGCTGACCCGGCACACCCTGGAGCTTCTCGTCGAGCTTGCGCGCGCCTGCCGGCTCGAGGAACGGATTGCGGCGCTGTTCGCCGGGGAACCGGTCAACGTGACCGAGAATCGTGCCGCCATGCACATGGCGCTGCGCAACGGCTCCGGAGGGCCGATGCCGGTCGAGGGTCGCGACGTCATGCCGGCGGTGCATGACGAGCTCGGACGCATGCGGGATTTCGTCACGGC
>DATJKD010000131.1:0-21683 GCA_035491795.1 Steroidobacteraceae bacterium
GCAGGACGCCGTGTGCTCGGGCGGTCGCTACGATGGTCTCGTGGCGCAGCTCGGCGGCGAATCGACGCCTGCCATCGGCTGGGCGCTCGGACAGGAGCGCATCGTGGAGCTCATGCGCCTCAAGCAGCCGTCCGTCGATGACGCCCTTCCCGCCGTGTACCTGCTCCTCGCTGGCGCCGCCGCGGAGCAGCGCGGGATCGCACTCGCCGAGCGGCTGCGTGACGAACTGCCGGGGCGCGGTGTCGAGACGAACTGCGGCGGCGGCAGCATCAAGTCGCAGATGAAACGCGCCGATCGTAGTGGCGCACATTTCGCGCTGATCCTGGGCGATGATGAGCTGGCACGCGGCGTCGTTGCCATCAAGGAGCTGCGTGGCGAGGGCGCGCAGCACGAAGTGCCGCTGGACGGCGTCGCGGCCGAACTCGGTCGCCGACTCGGCGCGAAAACGGAATCGCGATAGACATCAACCGCGAGCGCCTGGCGCTCGCCGACCCCTGGAGTATGGTAAGTGGAAGACCTGAGTGATCTTGAACGCGAAGAACAGTTGCGCAGCTTCTGGCGCGACAACTGGTTGACGTTGGTCGGCGGCGTCGCGATCGGGCTCGGCGCAATCGCCGGTTGGCGCTACTGGCAGTCGCACACGCGGCAGCAGGCCGAACAAGCCGAGGCCGCATACACCGGTGTCATCGAGGCGCTGGCGGCCAACAAGCGCGACGACGCTGCGACCCGCGCTGTTGCCCTGCGGGAAGGGAACCCGTCCTCGCCCTATGCGGACCAGGCGGACCTGGCGCTGGCTCGCGCCGCCGTCGACCGCCGCGAATACGACGAGGCGGCGAAACGCCTCCGGGCCGTAATCGACGGCTCGCGCGACGCGGAGCTCCGCCAGGTTGCGCGCATACGGCTGGCGCGCGTACTTATCGAACAGTCGAAGCCGGACGAGGCACTGGCGTTGCTCGACGCATCCAAGGCAGGCGCGTTCGCGCCGCACTTCCACGACATACGTGGCGACGCCCTCGTTGCGAAGGGCGACATCGCCGGCGCCCGTCGCGCGTACGACGCGGCGCTCGCGGCCGATCCCGAGCAGAAGAGCCTCGACCGGGAATACGTGACGCTCAAGCGCGATTCGATGCCGCTCGCCGCGGCCACTGAAGGAGCCGCTCCATGATGCGCCGACTCGCACTCTTCGGCCTCGCGGCGCTTCTCGTGGCTGGCTGCGACAAGGACGAGGAAGTCGATCCGCCGGCCGAGCTCGTCGACGTCAAGCCGACGATCCAGGTGAAGGAGCTGTGGTCGACGCGTATCGGTGATGCAGGTGAACACCTCCGCCTCTCACTCGGCATCGCAGTCGACGGCGATACGCTTTACGTCGCGTCGCACAAGGGCGTCGTGCAGGCAATCTCGGCTGTGGATGGCCGCACGCGCTGGCGCGCCGAGACGAAGCTCGCGCTCTCTGCGGGCCCGGGCGGCGGCAACGGGCTCGTGGCGCTCGGGACCAGCGATGGCGACGTCGTTGCGCTCGAGGCCGCGGACGGACGCCAGCGCTGGAAGGCACGGGTCAGCGGCGAGGTGCTCTCGGCGCCGCTGATCGCGGGTGATCGCGTCGTCGTACGCACGCTCGACGGGCGCATGCGTGCGCTCTCGGCTTCCGACGGGCGCGAGCTCTGGCTGGTCGAGGAGCTCGTGCCGCGGCTCTCGCTGCGCGGCGCGGCGGCTCCCGTGGTGAGCGGGGATGTCGTGATCTGCGGGTTCGACACTGGCAAGGTGGTTGCGGTGTCGCTCGCAACCGGTGAAGCGCTCTGGCAGGCGCAGGTCAGCACGCCCAGCGGGCGCACCGAGCTCGAGCGGCTGGCTGATGTCGACGCGGCCGTGCGCGTCTCGGGCGACGATGTCTACGCTGTGGGCTACCAGGGGCGTCTGGTCATGCTGTCGCTCGATTCGGGCCAGGTGTGGTGGGGACGCGATGTATCGAGCTATCGCGGACTGGCGCTCGACGACGACCAGATCTATGTGTCGGCTGCCGACGGCGCCGTCATCGCGCTCAAGCGCCGCGACGGCAGCGTTGTGTGGCAGCAGGACGGTCTCCATCAGCGCGGACTCGGCACGCCGGCGGTGGACGGGTCCACGGTGGTGGTGGGTGATTTCGAGGGCTATCTGCACTGGCTCGATCGCGACACTGGTCGCTTCGTCGCGCGCGAGCGACCCGGGGATACGCCGATCCGCACACCGGTCGTGGGGTCCGGCCGGCTCTACGCGCTCGACATCGACGGGACACTGGTTGCCTATACGAGCAGCGGTGCAGACGCAGCGCCCGGCGGGGTGTGAGGTCAGGCCACAGGATCTCCGGTGCTCGCCGTCCTTGCGATCGTCGGCCGACCGAACGTCGGCAAATCGACGTTGTTCAACGTGCTTACCCGCACCCGCGACGCGCTCGTCGCAGACGTGCCGGGTCTGACGCGGGACCGCAAGTACGGCTATACCCGTATAGGTGATCGCCCGGCAGTGGTCATCGACACTGGCGGCCTGGTCGAAGGCCCCGACGGCGTGGAACGGCTGACCGCGACTCAGACGCGCAAGGCGATCGAGGACGCCGACCGTGTGCTGCTGGTCGTCGACGGCCGCGCGGGGCTTACGCCACCCGATCTGCACGTGGCGACACAGCTGCGCCGCAGCGGCAAGCCCGTCCTGCTGGTGGTCAACAAGTCCGAAGGGCTCGAGCTCGGCACGGCTGTGGCGGACTTCCACTCGCTCGGCTTTGGCGACCCGGTGGCCGTGTCGGCTGCGCACGCGGAAGGTCTCGAGACGCTGATGAGCCGCGCGATGGACGGTTTCGCTGCCGGCACCGAGGAGGCGCCTGCGCCGGAGGAGAATGCGATTCGGGTCGCGGTGATCGGCCGCCCAAATGTCGGCAAGTCGACACTGATCAACCGGTTGCTCGGCGAGGAGCGCCTCATCGCCTTCGATAAGCCGGGGACCACCCGTGACAGCGTCTACGTGCCGTTCGAGCGTGAAGGACAGGCGTATGTACTGATCGACACGGCGGGCGTGCGCCGCCGCGCACGCGTGCACGATACGATCGAAAAGTACAGCATCGTCAAGGCGCTGCAGGCGATCGACGAGGCTCAGATCGTGATTGGCGTGCTCGACGCGCAGGAATCGGTGTCGGAGCAGGATGCGAGCCTCCTCGGCCTCATCGCCACACAAGGGCGGGGGCTGGTGATCGCGGTCAACAAGTGGGACGGGATCGCGCGCGATCAGCGCGAGGCGATCCGGGCAGGTCTCGACCTGCGGCTCGATTTCCTGACCTTTGCGCCCGTGCACTTCATCTCCGCACGCCACGGAACGGGTGTCGGCGATGTGATGGATTCGGTCAAGGTTGCGTACCGTGCGGCGATGCGCGAGATGCCGACCCCGGAGCTCACGCGCGCGCTCGAAGCCGCGGTCACGAGCCACCAGCCGCCGCTGGTGCGCGGGCGGCGCATAAAGCTGCGTTATGCTCACCAGGGCGGCCGCAACCCGCCCGTGGTCGTGATACATGGCAACCAGACCCAGCACGTGCCCGACGCGTACCGGCGTTACCTCGAGAACTACTTCCGGCGGGTGTTCCGGCTCGAGGGGACGCCGATGCGTATCGAGTTCCGCACCGACGAAAACCCGTACGCCGGCCGTCGCAACGAGCTCACGCCGCGCCAGCAGCGCAAGCGCAACCGCCTGGTGCGGAGCCGCAAGCGCGGCAAGCGCCAGTAGCCGCGCGCGGCTCAGATAACCGCCGGTTCTGAGCCGCTGACTGTGCGCGCTTGTGTCGCGGCCCGGCCGGCTTAGACTGCGGTCCATGTCCGTCGCCATCAAGCCGCCGCACGTGCCGCCGGACTTCCCCGCACGGAAACTGGTGAATCTGCCGCAGCCGCTCCGGCTGTATCGCGGCGGGTTGATCGCAAAGCCCGTCGTGGCCTACGAGAGCTGGGGTCGCCGCAGTCCCGCGGACGACAACACGGTGCTGCTCTTCACCGGGCTGTCGCCCTCCGCGCACGCAGCATCCTCCGCCCTCGACCCGGCGGAGGGCTGGTGGGAATCGATGATCGGCGAGGGGCGCCCCATCGACACTCAGCGCTGGCACGTGGTCTGCATCAACTCGCTCGGCAGCCCCTTCGGATCATCGAGTCCGCTCTCGATCGATCCCGCGTCCGGCCGTCCGTACGGCACGGCGTTTCCGCTGCTCTCGGTCGAGGACATCGCGAGTGCCGCGCGCGAAGCGCTGCACGCGCTCGGCATCGCGCGTGTGGCCTGCGTCATCGGCCCATCGCTCGGGGGCATGACGGTGCTGGCGTACTGTGTCCAGTACGCGCACGAGGTCGATGCGTTGATCTCGATCTCGGGGGCGACGAGCGCTTCGGCGCAGGCGATCGCGCTGCGCGCGCTGCAGCGCGAGATCGTGCGTAGCGACCCGGAGTGGCGCAACGGCGCGTACGAGCCTGGTCGCGGGCCGCGGACCGGACTGCGACTGGCGCGCAAGCTCGGCACTGTCACCTACCGAGGCGCGCGGGAGTTCGACACACGCTTCGGGCGGCGGCGGGTCGCAGGGCCCGGCGCGCCGGACGGCGAACCACGTCCCTTCGAGGTCGAGTCCTATCTCGAGCATCAGGCGGAGCGTTTCTCGCAGGTCTTCGACGCGAATTGCTTCCTGGCCCTTTCGCGCGCGATGGACGAGTTCGATCTCGCGGAGCATGGCAGCACGCTCGCCGCGGCATTCGCTCGCCTGCGCGGCATGCACTCGCTGGTGATCGGCGTCGAAACAGACATCCTGTTTCCGATCCACCAGCAGCGTGCGATCGGCTCCGGTCTCGAGGCGGCGGGCGCGGAGGTGGAGTTTCACGCCTTCCCTTCGGAGGCGGGCCACGACTCGTTTCTAGTCGACCTGGCTCGATTCGAGGGGGCGATCCGCGGATTCCTCGCGCGGCGCTGATTGCGCCGCCGCGGGGATCGCCTCGCCAAGCAGCAGCGCCGGGTCGACCAGCGCGCGGTTGACCGCAATGCCCCAGTGCAGATGCGCGCCCGTGACGCGCCCGGTCGCGCCGACCAGCCCGAGCTGCGCTCCCGCACCGACCTCGTCGCCCGGCTTCACGTCGATACGGCTCAGGTGACAGTACATCGCGACCACGCCCTGGCCATGGTCGACGAATACCGTCTGGCCGTTGAAGAAGAAGTCGCCGGTGTCGAGCACGCGGCCGCGGGCCGGGTTGAGGATCGGCGTCCCCGCCGCGGCAGCGATATCCATCCCGCTGTGCGGGCTGCGCGCCTGGCCGTTGAAGAACCGCCGCGACCCGAACGAGCTCGAGCGCGTACCTGCGACGGGCGCGGCGAGCCGCAGCTGCGGTTCCTGGTCCGCGCTGTAGGTCGATAACGCGCGGTCGATGCGCACACGTTCCGCGGCAATGCGCTCGAGGTCCTGCGGTGACGGATCGACATGACGCTGGTTCGTCACGGTCAGGCGCTGTTCGTCGTAGGCCTTGGCCGTGACCTCGAAAACGAGCGTGGTTGCAGGTTTGCCGTCTGCGTAGTCGAGCCGCGCCGTCTGCAGTCCCGGAGGCGTATCGAGGGGGATACCGATCACCGCCACGCGGCGTCCGCCGCGGAGCAGCACCGGCGCGCGATGATCGTTGAAGGTCACGCGAGCCTCGTTGGCCGTCGGCGGACCCAGGTCGACAAACGCGATGCCGCCCGGCACGCGGCTCTCGAGCGGCAGCGGGCGATCCTGCCCGGCCTGCGCCGTCGCCGCGAAGAGCAGCACGGCGCCGCATGCGGCACCTGGCAAGGCCGATACGCGCCGGCGCTTGGTCACCGCGGCTTCCGCCGCGGCTGCGGGCGGTCCGGCGCTTCGGGCGTCGTGGATGTCACCGTCGCCGCGAGCGAGCCCCGCCAGAGCCGCACATCGAGAGTTGCGCCGGGCACGGTTTCGGCCGCGTCGCGCAGCACCCGCCCCGTGCCCGTCATGACGATGGCGTAGCCGCGCTCGAGCGTTGCTCGTGGTCCGGTTGCGTTGAGCGTGCGCATCGCGGACTCGAGCCGCGTGCGCGCCGCGACCAGGTTTCGCCGACCTGCCGCCGCAAGCGCACGCTGCGCGACGGCGAGCCGCACGCGCAGCGCCCGCAGCCGAAGCGCAGGGGACGATCGCTGCAGGAGCGCGCTGGCCTGCGACACGCGGGTCGTGGTGCGAGCCAGCGTTGCGCGCACGGCGCGTACCAGGCGCGTGTCGAGCTCGTCGAGGCGCTGCGCGTGCTGGCGCAGGCGCGCGCCCGGATGCGTGCGGGCGAGGCTCCTTGCCCGAAAGCGGAGCAAGGTGCCGAGCTCCTGCAGACGCCTGCGGACCGCATATGTGCTTCGCCGTTCGACCGCCGAGAAGGAACGCAGCCACTCGGCCCGGTCGGGCACGACGCGCTCCGCCGCGCCGGACGGCGTCGGCGCGCGCTCGTCGGCGACGAAATCGACAATCGTGAAATCGGTCTCGTGCCCGATGCCGCTTACGACCGGGATCGGACAGGCGTGGACGGCGCGGGCCACCGTCTCCTCGTTGAATGCCTGCATATCCTCGAGCGAGCCGCCGCCGCGTGCGAGGATCAGCACGTCGCAGTCAGCGCGGCGCCCGGCGAGGCGCAGCGCATCGACGATCTCGCCGGCCGCGAACATCCCCTGCACGGCGACGGGGTAGACGAGGACGGGTACGGGCGGAAAGCGTCTCCTGAGCACGTGCAGGATGTCCCGGATGGCCGCGCCCGTGGGCGAGGTGATCACACCCACCCGGCGTGGCAGGGCAGGTAGTTGCTTGCGATGCGCAGGGTCGAAGAGTCCTTCGGCCGCGAGACGGCGCTTGAGCTCCTCGAATCTCCGGCGAAGCAGGCCTTCGCCAGCCTCCTCGAGATGCTCGACCACGACCTGGAATTCGCCGCGCGCCTCGTAGAGGCTGACCCTTCCGCGCGCGACGACCTTGGCGCCATCCTGGACCGGGAGTCGCACCAGCTGATTGCGGTTGCGAAACATACAGCAGCGCACCTGCGCCGCGTCGTCCTTGAGCGAGAAATACCAGTGTCCCGAGGCCGGTCGCGAGAGATTTGACACCTCGCCCTCGAGCCAGAGGCTGCCAAAGCTCCGCTCGAGCAGGCTGCGCGCCTCGCGGTTCAGCCGGCTGACCGTGAAAATATCCCGCTCCGGCAGGAGCTTGCCGCCGGTTTCGACAGTCATCGAGGACATGGAGGGCATCATCGCGGGTGCCGCCGACGCACACAAGCCGAGTCAATGCGGGCCGACGTCGATCCGGGACATCGCCGTCGAGTATGGGTCGCTTCCGGTTCCGCTTGCTCCACGTCGGTTTACCGTCACCGGCCGCGCAGGATAGAATGCCCCGCTTCCTTCCGCCCGCCCAAAGGCAGGTCATGATTCGTATCCTCGAGGAAGCGCTCACCTTCGACGACGTCCTGCTGGTTCCGGCTCGCTCCGAGGTCCTGCCCATGGAGGTCAGCCTTGCCACGCGACTCACGCGCGGCATCCGGCTCAACCTGCCTCTGGTGTCCGCGGCGATGGACACCGTCACTGAGCATCGCCTCGCGATCGCGATCGCGCAGGAAGGCGGTATCGGCATCGTCCACAAGAATATGACGATCGAGTCGCAGGCCCGCGAGGTGGCGCGCGTCAAGCGTTTCGAGAGCGGGATCATCCATGATCCGATCACCGTCGGGCCCGAGCTCACGATCCGGGACGTGCTGAACCTGACGCGCGCGAAGAACATCTCGGGCGTGCCCGTCGTGCGAGATGGCAAGGCTGTGGGGATCGTCACCCACCGCGACCTGCGCTTCGAGACCAAGCTCGACGCTCCGGTGTCGACGGTGATGACGCCGCGCGAGCGGCTGGTGACGGTGCGCGAGAACTCGCCCAAGGAGGAAGTGCTCGCGCTGCTGCACAAGCACCGCATCGAAAAGGTGCTGGTCATCGACCAGGACTTCACGCTCAAGGGCATGATCACGGTCAAGGATTTCCAGAAGGCGACCGAGTTCCCGCGTGCCTGTAAGGACGAACGGGGAGCTCTGCGGGTCGGCGCGGCCGTCGGAACCGGGGTCGACACGATGGAGCGTGTCGCGGCGCTGCGCGAGGCGGGCGCGGACGTAATCGTGGTGGACACCGCGCACGGACATTCACGCGGAGTGATCGACACCGTCGCGCGGATCAAGAGCAAGTGGTCGGCGCAACAGGTCATCGCCGGCAACATCGTCACGGCGGAGGGCGCGCAGGCGCTCGTGGACGCGGGTGCCGATGCGGTCAAGGTGGGCATCGGTCCGGGATCGATCTGCACCACGCGCGTAGTAGCGGGCGTCGGCGTGCCGCAGATCAGCGCCGTGGGCAACGTCGCTGCGGCGCTGGCGCGCGACGGCGTGCCGCTGATTGCCGACGGCGGCATCCGCTACTCGGGCGACCTGGCTAAGGCGATCGCCGCCGGCGCGCACTGCGTGATGATCGGCGGGCTGTTTGCGGGCACCGAAGAATCCCCCGGCGAGGTCGAGCTCTATCAGGGCGCTTCCTACAAGTCCTATCGCGGAATGGGATCCCTGGGCGCGATGTCGCAGACGCAGGGGTCGCGCGACCGCTATTTCCAGGACGCGACCGCGGAGCTCGAGAAGCTGGTGCCCGAAGGCGTCGAGGGCCGCGTGCCGTACAAGGGCAGTATCGTCGCGATCCTGCACCAGCTCGCAGGCGGGCTGCGCGCGGCGATGGGCTACACGGGCAGCAACGACATCGACGAGATGCGCACCCGGCCGAAGTTCGTGCGCATCACCAGTGCCGGGGTGCGCGAGAGTCACGTGCACGACGTGTCGATCACCAAGGAAGCGCCCAATTATCGCGTCAGTTGAGCGCCGGTCCGCACTGCCTCTGCGGCCGCCGGATATCCACGCCTACCGGATTCTGATACTCGACTTCGGGGCGCAGTACACCCAGCTCATCGCCCGCCGTGTGCGCGAGAGCGGCGTCTACTGCGAGATCCTGCCGTGGGACGCGGATGGCGACGAAGTACGCGCCTTCGGCCCGCGGGGAATCATCCTCTCCGGTGGACCGGAGTCGGTGGCCGACAGCCGACCGCCCGCCGCGCCGCAGGCAGTGTTCGAGGCGGGCGTGCCCGTGCTCGGCATCTGTTACGGGATGCAGACGATGGCGCAGCAGCTCGGCGGCCGCGTGACCCCGTCCGGGCACCGCGAGTTCGGCTATGCGCAGGTGACCGTGACCGCGCATTGCCGGCTGCTCGAGGGTCTGCGCGATCACGATGACCCGCAGGGACGCGCGGTGCTGGACGTTTGGATGAGCCACGGCGACCGCGTCGACGCCCTGCCGCCGGGTTTCGCGCCGGTCGGGGCCTCGGCCAACGCGCCGCTCGCCGCGATGGCCGACGAGACGCGGCGCTTCTACGGCGTGCAGTTCCATCCGGAGGTCACCCACACGCTGCAGGGCGCGCGGATGATCGAGCGCTTCGTACGCGAGATCTGCGGCTGCGACGCCCGCTGGCAGCCGGGCAACATCATTGCCGACGCGGTCGCGAGGGTGCGTGAGCAGGTGGGCGGCGATCGTGTCCTGCTCGGGCTGTCCGGCGGCGTGGACTCATCTGTGGTCGCAGCGCTGCTCAACCGCGCCATCGGTGATCAGCTCGTGTGTGTGTTCGTCGACCACGGCTTGCTCCGTGCGGGCGAGGGCGATCAGGTCATGACGACGCTTGGCCAGAACATGGGCGTGCGCGTGATCAGGGTCAACGCGGAGCACCGGTTTCTCGACGGTCTGCGTGGCGTCGCGGACCCCGAGGACAAGCGCAAGGTCATCGGGCGGCTCTTCGTCGATGTCTTTGAGGAGGAGGCCCACAAGCTCGAAGGTGTGCGCTGGCTCGCCCAGGGCACGATCTATCCGGACGTGATCGAATCGGCGGGCGCACGCACCGGCAAGGCGCACGTCATCAAGTCGCATCACAACGTCGGCGGCCTGCCGGGGCAGATGAGGCTTGGACTGGTCGAGCCGCTGCGTGAGCTCTTCAAGGACGAGGTGCGCCGGCTCGGGCTCGAGCTCGGACTGCCGCGGGAAATGGTCTTCCGGCATCCCTTTCCCGGGCCGGGACTCGGCGTGCGGATCCTGGGCGAGGTCACACGGCAGTCCGCGGACCTGCTGCGCAACGCCGACCGCATCTTCATCGACGAACTGCGCGCACATGGTCTTTACGACCAGGTGAGTCAGGCATTCGCGGTGTTCCTGCCCGTGCGCTCGGTCGCGGTGATGGGCGACGGTCGCCGCTACGACTACGTGATCGCGCTGCGGGCGGTCGAAACGGTGGATTTCATGACCGCACGGTGGGCGCGGCTGCCGTACGAGTTCCTCGACATATGCGCCCGGCGCATCATCAACGAGGTCGCGGGCATTTCGCGCGTGACCTACGACATCTCGGGCAAGCCGCCGGCAACGATCGAGTGGGAGTGAGCTAGAGATCGGACGGTCGCGCTATGCCGCCTTGCTGCTCACTAAGCTGTAGACCGAGAGGCTGACGAAGAATCCGTAGAAGATCGCCGTACCGATCAGTACGGCACGCCGCCACAGCGGCGGGCGCACGTGTTCCGGCAGGAGCCGGGTATTGATGTAGAGCAGATGCAGGGACGCCACGATCAATACGACACCCCCGAAGTTGGCGCCCAGCTTTAGCAGAAAAATCGGCTGTGCAAGGCCCATCGCTGCAATGCCCCACACCACGACGACGGCCAGCACGCCGTAGTAAACGGTGCGCACGTCGCCGCCACGCCATGCGCGCACCCGGCCGCTGCCGGTCCAGAGCATGTCGGTGATGGCGCGCACCATTCCTTCCAGGTTGTCGAGCTGGGTTTTGAACAGGATCCACGCCCCGAGGAAGGCAATGAGGATGCCGACCAGCGGTCCGGCCCGCTCGTTCACGCCGACAGCGAGCGCGGCGCTGATACCGAGACCCTGGATGTCGGTCCCCGCCGGTAGAAACGTCACGTACAGCAGCGCCGGCAGCACCATGCCGAGGATCGCGCCGACGAAGAACACGCCCCACTGATCCGCACGAATGATGCGCCACCACCCGCGCCACCGGGTCATGCCTTCGGCGCTGTGCGTGAAGGTAAAGCCGCTGTGGGCCAGGTTCACTCTCCGGCCGCCAATTGCGCAGGGGATATAGCCGGCGCGCTCTGCCATGCCGTAGCCGCGATCGCGCGCCCAGTTCGACAGGACGAGGTTGCCGACTCCGCCGGCTCCGGAATACGCCACCAGCGCGCCGAGGAGGAAGAAGTCCACGCCCGGCGGAAGGAAATTGAAGCCACCGGTTGCGGAATCGAAACCCCCGAGACCGGCTGCCGCAGAGAACCACATCCTGGCGGGAACGAACAGCACGGCCAGCAGCAGAAACCCGCCCAGGATGCAGAGGATGAGAACCCAGTTGAGAATCTCCAGCGTGCGCTCGATCCGCCGTCCCACCGAGAGGACGGCGACGCAAGCCAGGAATGCCGCAATGCCGATGTAGTAGATGGACGAAGCGTCCTGCGGTTCCGCCGCGCGCTGAGTGAACAGGAACAAGATCGCGCCTGCGGCGGTGCCGGCCCATGCGGGCCAGCCGATCTGCAGGAAGTAGAGTGCGGCGTAGAACCACGCCCAGGCGGTCGCCGACGGGCGCGTGCGCATGAAGCCGGTGAATACCGGCTCACCGGTTGCGAGCGTGTAACGCATCACCTCCGTGTTGAAGACGGTCTGCAGCAGGATCGCGACCAGCGTAACCCATAGCAGCGTGAGTCCGTGCTTGACGAAGATCGCAGGGCCGAGCAGGAACTCGCCGCTCCCGATCGAGAGTCCGAGGACGATGACTCCGGGGCCTACGGCGGCCATCCAGCCGAGTCCTTGCGGCGTTGGCGGTGCAGGCAGGTCCGCCGCTATCCACGAATCGAGCCCGGAACGGGCTTCCGGCGCGGTGTAGCTGTCCGGCTCCAGGCAGTCAGTCCTTCCTGGCCGTCACGGCAGGCGTTGGCGCATGGTTGACGATGAGCTGAAACACGTCCGGCCGACTGTAATGGCCCACCACGTCGAAATCGAACTTGCTCCGGCCGATGTCATTGAGATCGAGTTTCGCTGTCAGGATCGTTTCGGCGTCGAATACGGGACCGGCGAGTACCTTGCCGAACGGACTGAGGATGGCGCTGCCGCCGTGCATCAATACCGCATCCGGCGAGTCGCCGAGCGACACGCGCACCGTTGCGGGGAAATCCTTCTTGCGGATGACCTGGCAGGCCGTCAGCACGAAACAGCGGCCTTCGAGCGCGACGTGCTGCATCGTTGGGAGCCAGGTGTCCCGGTCGTCGGCCGTCGGAGCGCAATAGAGCGCGACGTTCTTTGAGTACATGGCCATGCGGAGCATGGGCATGTAGTTCTCCCAGCAGATCACCGAACCGATCCTGCCATAAGGGCTGTCCACCGCCGTCAGTGTCGAACCGTCGCCGAAGCCCCAGATTATCCGTTCCAGGGCGGTTGGCATTAGCTTGCGGTGCTTTCCAAGCAATTCCCCGCCGGGACCGAAGAAGAGGACCGTGCAGTAACAGGTGCCGAGTTCGCGTTCGACGACGCCGATGACCAGATAACACTGGCATGCCGCCGCCGCCTCGCCCAACCGCAGCGTCTGCGGGCCGGGGACGTCGATGGCCGCTTCGAGGTACAACCGGAACTCTTCGCGGCCGGCTGCGTCGCGCGCGCCGACCACGAGGCCGTAGTTGAGACCCTTCGGATAGCCGGTGATGAACGCTTCTGGAAAGACGACGACCTTTGCCCCGGTGGCCGCCGCTTCCTCGATGAGGTGAACGGCTTTTCCCACGCAGGCCTCGGTGTCGAACGGCACTGAGCCCGCCTGGACCACGGCAACATCAACGGTGGCTGCGTTCGCGTTTGACATGACGGCCGACCGGCGATGAGAACCCGAGTGTTGGTGCAGTCGACCCGCGTGATCGAAGAATCCGTCCGCGCGTTGTGTCTCATTCTGCCCTTTTGCTGGACAGGAATCGAGGCGCAGGCGTTCGGATCAGTGCCGTCCGATCTCCGTTCGAGTCGCGAGACGACGACCGCATCGTGTACCGTAAGGAATGGTCGCCGACGACGAGTCATACATGCGGCGGGCACTGGAGCTGGCGCGGCAGGCGCAGAGGGCCGGGGAAGTGCCCGTGGGCGCGGTCCTCGTCCACGACGACGCGATCATCGCCGAAGGCTGGAACCAGCCGATACGCGCGCACGACCCGAGCGCGCACGCGGAGATGATCACGCTGCGTGAGGCCGGGCAGGCGCTCGCGAGCTACCGGCTGCTCGACACGACGCTGTACGTGACGCTCGAGCCCTGTCCGATGTGCGCCGGGGCGATGGTCCACGCGCGTGTCCGTCGTCTCGTGTTTGGGGCTCCGGATCCGCGCGCAGGCGCAGCCGGCAGCGTTTTCAACCTGGTGCAGCATCCGGCGCTCAACCACCGCATCGAGTTCAGCTCCGGCGTGCTCGGGGAGGAGTGTGGCTCGCTGCTCAGGGAATTCTTCCTCGCGCGCCGCTGAAGCTCAGTGGGCGTCGACGACCTGAGGACTCGCGGTCCCCGCAACTTCCAGGATGTTGAGATACGCCTGGACGTTCTCGACATATCGCACCGGCTCCCAGCCCCGTGCATATCCGCGCCGCGTCCGTGTGTACCATCGTTCCTGGGACAGGAGCGGCAGGAACTTGCGCACTTCCTCCCAGCGGTCCTCGTCCTTGCCGGCGCGCTGAGCGAGGACCCGCGCGTCCTCGACATGACCGAAGCCGACGTTGTAGGCCGCCACGGCGAACCAGGTGCGATCGGGCTCCGGAATGCGCTCCGGAACCGACTCGATGAGCCGGGCCAGGTACTTCGCGCCGCCGAAGATACTCGCGCGTGGATCGTGCCGGTCCCCCGCGCGCATCATGGTCGCCGTACCCTCGGTCATCTGCATCAGCCCGCGCACGCCCGTGTGTGACACGGCGCGCGGGTCCCATTTCGATTCCTGGTAGCCCATCGCGGCCAGCAGCCGCCAGTCGAGATCGTACTGCGTCGCGGCCTGCTGGAACCACTCGACGTATTTCGGCAGCCGCGTCTGTACGTGCTCCATGAAGTTGCGCGACAACAGATAGTCGAAGGCGTCGCCCGCGCCGTAGTAGCGATCCAGTACCGCTGCGATGAGCCCTTCGGTGCGAGCGGCGCTGAAGAAGGCATTGACGCGTCCGAGCAGACTGGCGTCGTGACCCGGGGTCGCGATGACCCAGGAAATGGCGCGCTCCGGCGCGAGATCCAGCACCGCGGAGAGCTCCGGATGCACCGCGCGACTGAGCGCGAACTCGGTCGAGCTCGCGAGGGTGAACTGCACGGTGCCGCGCGAAACCTCCGCCATGATCTCTTCCGTATCGGTGGCCGCGCGTTCGACCCACACGAGGTCCGGCTGCGTGAGCCGCAGGTCCTCGAGCGTCCGCTGGTGGGGGCTGCCGGCGGCGACCTCGATCTGCCCCCGCGCCGCCTCGCGAATCGAGCGGGGCCGGGCACCGCGGCCCCGGTAGATCAGGTGTTCGCGAACGCGGTGATATCCGGGGCCGAACTGCACGCCGGGCGGAAGAGCGACACCGGTCGAAAGGCCCGCCGCTCCGATATGGGCGCGTCCTGCGGCGACCTCCGCGATAGCCGCCTCGCGCGTTCGCACCGTGTACAGTCGCAGCGGGATGTCGAGATGCTCGGCGAACTGGCTGGCGAGCTCGTATGCCGGGCCGACGGGACCCTGGCTGCCCAGATAGTAGGCATCCGGGCTGTTGCGCGTGACCACCCGGAGCTCGCCGGCATTCAGGATCTGCAGCAGCAGCGGTGGGGGTTGCGCGCAGGTAGCGAGCAGCAACGTGGCCAGGAGCGCGAGCAGGATCCTCACCCGCCGTCTCCGCGCTGCGGGACGGCCGGCCACGTGGTGCCGGCTGCGCCGTCTGTTATAGAATGCCCGGCCCTGAAGCGCGCGCAATTCGCCGCAGACAGGACCCCCGGAGAGGTACCGAAGCGGTCATAACGGCGCCGACTCGAAATCGGATGGGGGCATAACCGCCCCACGTGGGTTCGAATCCCACCCTCTCCGCCAATTCTCATTCGCCGCGACGGCGGTTTCGCAATTCCTCGCGGGCCCTTGTATAGGCCCGCTGGAACATCTCCGTGAACTGGTGCGGCAGGCCGTCGGTGCCGCCCTGGGTCAGTACGCGGTAGAACTCGAGATAGTGCTCCCAGTATTTCGGGCGCGGGTCCTGGCCGGGCGCGAGCGCGCGTGATCGGCCGCGCTCGAACTGGTCGGCCACGTTGGTGGGTGCGAGCTGGCCCAGCACCTCGTGCAGCGCGGCTGCCGTTGCCCCGGACGACGCGGCGTCGTGATCGCGGATCTCCACGAACACTTCGCGCATCGAGTCGACCGGTCCGCCGGCGAGACGCCCATAGGACTCGAACAGGCGCTGCAGCGCCTGCTCCACGCTCTGCGACGTGCGCAGCGGATTGCTGCCGGTGGGCACCTGCGCGCCCGGACCATCCTTGTTACGCGCCTGTTGAAGCTCGATGAGGCCTACGACCGCCTCGCGCAGAAGCTGGCCGGCGAGCAGCGGCAGCATCGACTGTGCCTCCGGCGTCAACGAGCCGAGCTCGATACCCGCGCCGCGACAGAACGCCTGCAGCGCGGAGCGCAGATCGGTCCAGGTGCTGGCCTGCTGGTGATAGGGCGCCGAGCGCTCGCGCGCATCGGTCCGGTTCTGTCGTCGCGAAAGGGCGTCCGCCAGCTCCTGCCTGGTCACCGGGCGGGTCTTCATGGCCCAGTCGCCGTCGGGCGGCGTGCCGGGCGGCGGCGGTGGCTCGTCGCCCAGAGCCTCCGCTTCGAGCTGGCGGAGCGCGTCGGGCACCTTGATACGCATCGAGCGCGATCCGGGGTCAGTGTCGTCGCGTGACCGGAGCAGGTTGTTGAGATCGAGCTTCGCGCCGATACCCGAATCCGCGTTCCTGGCCGCGGTGCTCTCCTCGCCCGGGTTGGGCAGGAAATCCGTGCGCCTGTCCACGCTGACCACGATTTCGTAGTCCCCGAGCCGCAGGCGATCCCCGTCCGCCAGCTCGACCGGGCCGTTCTGCGACGCCGGCTCCTCGCCGTCGTTGACGAACACGCCGTTCGTGCTGATGTCCTTTATCCAGTACGTGCCACTGCGATACTCGATCTCGCAGTGATGGCCGGATACGATCCGCTTCGTGTCGGGCAGGATCCAGTCGTTGTCCGGGGCGCGCCCGATGCTGCCGCCGTTAACGCCGAATACGCGCGTGCGCAGCTCGCCGAGCTCACGATGCTGGTCGCTGATGACTCGCAGTTTGATGGCCATGGCCCCAAATCCGTTCTATACCGGATCCGAGCCCCACCCCACGGGCTGACGCTCCGGCGTGTCCCTTGTAATATGCCCGGACCCTAGCATGCAAGCACGGCGGACCAGATGGCGGCCAGTCACATTTTCAAGGTCGTCTTCCACAACCAGGGTCGGATCTACGAGGTCTACGCCCGCAAGGTCGGGCACGGGTCGTTGTTCGGCTTCGTTGAAGTCGAGGAACTCATCTTCGGCGAGCGCTCCGCGGTCGTCGTCGATCCGTCCGAGGAGAAGATCCAGTCGGAGTTCGCAGGGGTAAAGCGCACGTATCTGCCGCTGCACTCGGTGATCCGCATCGACGAGGTGCGCAAGTCCGGCGTGAGCAAAGTATCGGCACTCGAAGGCTCGAACGTCACTCAGTTCCCATATCCGGTGTACACGCCGGGTGATCCGGGCCCGCGCAACAAATAACCCGCGCGCTGGTCCGGTCCGGGTGGGTCCGGTATCATTTCGCGCCCCTGCCGGGCCGCGGGTGGCTGCTCCGAATGCTGATACTTACCGGCGCGCCGGCGCTTTCGGATTTCCGGCTCGCCAAACTCGAGTCCGCGATCCATACGCGGATCGCGGGCGTCACGGGGCTTGACTCCCGATACCTGCACTTCGTCGACGTCGAGCGGCCGCTGACGCCGGAACAGTCCGCCGTGCTCGAGTCGCTGTTGCGCTATGGTCCTGCCGCCGAGACCGCGGCACCGATCGGGACCCTCCTGCTTGCACTGCCGCGCATCGGCACGGTCTCGCCCTGGTCGAGCAAGGCGACGGACATCGCGCATGTCTGCGGGCTCGCCGCCGTTCGCCGCATCGAGCGCGGCATCGCCTGGTACCTGCGTAGCGCGAGGCCTCCCGCAGAGGTCGACCTGGCGGCGGCGGGGGCGCTGCTGCACGACCGCATGACGCAGAGTCTCGCCACCGACACCGCTGCGGCCGCGGCGCTGTTCTCGCACGCTGAACCGCGGCCGTTCGCGCGTATCGGGCGGGATCCGCGGTCGCTCGCTGTGGCAAACGCTTCGCTCGGGCTTGCGTTGTCGGAGGAGGAGATCGCCTACCTCGCCGAGGCGTTTGCACGCATGGCCCGCGACCCGAGCGACGTCGAGCTCATGATGTTCGCGCAAGCCAACTCCGAGCATTGCCGGCACAAGATCTTCAACGCCGAGTGGATCGTCGATGGCCGGCGGAGCGAGAAATCGCTGTTCGGTATGATCCGCAACACGCATCGGCTGCGGCCGCAGGGCGTGCTGTCCGCGTACCGGGACAACGCCGCAGTCATCGAAGGCGCGGCTGGACGGCGCTGGTACACCGCGCCCGGCGGCGGCGCCTACGCCGGTCACGACGAGCCGATCGATATCCTGCTCAAGGTCGAGACGCACAATCATCCGACCGCGATCTCGCCATTTCCGGGGGCGGCTACCGGTTCGGGCGGCGAGATCCGCGACGAGGGTGCGACCGGACGCGGCGCCAAGCCGAAGGCGGGGCTCACGGGGTTCAGCGTCTCGAACCTGCGCATCCCCGGTTTCGAGCACGCGTGGGAGGAGGACCTGGGCCGACCCGACCGCATTGCGTCCGCGCTCGACATCATGCTCGAAGGGCCGATCGGCGCGGCCTCGTTCAACAACGAGTTCGGCAGGCCGGGAATTGCGGGCTACTTCCGCAGCTTCGAGCAGAGAGTACCGATCGACGGCCGATCGGCGCTGCGCGGCTATCACAAGCCGATCATGATCGCGGGCGGTCTCGGCAACATCCGTCGCAGCCACGTGGAGAAGGCGCCCGTGGTGGCCGGCGCACGCATCGTCGTGCTCGGCGGACCAGCGCTGCTGATCGGGCTCGGCGGCGGCGCTGCATCCTCGCTGGGCGCCGGCACGAGCAGCACCGATCTCGACTTCGCATCGGTGCAGCGCGGCAACCCGGAGATGCAGCGCCGCGCGCAGGAAGTGATCGACGCCTGCTGGACGATGGGTAAGGACAACCCGATTCTCCTCGTTCACGACGTGGGTGCCGGCGGTCTCTCGAATGCGGTACCGGAGTCGGTGGCGCACGGCGGTATGGGCGGTCGTATCGATCTGCGCAAGGTGCCGAGCGGCGAGCCTGGAATGTCGCCGCTCGAGATCTGGTGCAATGAGGCCCAGGAGCGCTACGTGCTGGTCGTCGATGCGGCGCAGCTGCCCGCGTTCGGTGCGCTTTGCGATCGTGAGCGCTGCCCGTTCGCGGTGATAGGCGTAGTGACGGACGACGGTCGCCTGCGTGTCGAGGACGCGCTCTTCGACGAGCCGCCGGTAGATATGTCGCTCGACACGATACTCGGTAAAGCACCGCGGATGACGCGCAATGTGACGCGTCGGCCGCACGCCGGCGATGATTTCGACGGCCGCGGAATCGAGCTCGCGGAGGCGGCGCAACGGCTCCTGCATCTGCCTGCGATCGCCGACAAGACCTTCCTGGTGACGATCGGCGACCGGTCGGTGGGTGGGATGATCAGCCGCGACCAGATGGTCGGCCCCTGGCAAGTCCCCGTCAGCGACGTCGCCGTGACCGTCGCCGACTATTTTTCGACGCGCGGCGAAGCGATGGCGATGGGCGAGCGCACTCCGCTCGCGCTGCTCGATCCGGCCGCGTCCGGTCGCATGGCGATCGCTGAGGCCGTGACCAACATCGCGGCGGCCGATGTCCGCCGCATCGAGGACATACGCCTGTCCGCAAACTGGATGGCGGCGTGCGGCGAGCCGGGCGAGGACGCCGATCTTCACGACACGGTCTACGCAGTGGGCGAGCAGTTCTGCCCGGCGCTCGGCATAGCGATACCGGTCGGCAAGGACTCACTCTCGATGCGCACCGTGTGGCGCGAGGCCGGCGAGGAGCGCCGCGTGCTTGCGCCCGTGTCGCTGATCGTCTCGGCATTTGCGCCCGTCGCAGACGTGCGACGCACGCTCACCCCGCAGTTGCGACTCGAACGGGGCGAGACGCGGCTGCTGCTCGTCGACCTCGGGCAAGGTCGCAACCGGCTGGGCGGATCATGCCTCGCTCAGGTCTATGGTCGCACCGGCCGCCTTGCGGCGGACTGTGACGATCCGACGCTGCTCTGTCGCTTCTTTGCGGCGATCCGCACGCTCGCGGACGCCGACCTGCTGCTCGCCTACCACGACCGATCCGACGGCGGAGTGTTTGCGACCGTGGTCGAAATGGCATTTGCGGGTCGATGCGGAGTCAATGTGACGCTGCCTGACGACGACGAGAATATCGCGGCAGCGCTCTATTCGGAGGAGCTTGGTGCTGTCCTGCAGGTCGAGGCCGCCGCCACCGACCGGGTGCTCGCAATCCTCGCGGAGGCGGGTCTCAGCAGCTGCACGAGGCTGCTCGGTCGCGTGGTGGGCGATGACCGGATCGAGTTCCGTCACCGGGGGAGAGTAGTGCTGGACTCAACGCGCACGGCCTTCCGGGCGGCCTGGTCGGAAACGAGCTTCCGCATGCAGGGGCTGCGCGACAACCCGGAATGTGCGGCCGAGGAACGCGCGCGCGCAACCGACCCGTCCGATCCCGGGCTCTTCGTTCGCCTGAGCTACGAACCCGCGCACGACGTTGCTGCCCCGTTCGCCATTGTCGGCGCGCGCCCGCGCGTGGCCGTGCTGCGCGAGCAGGGCGTCAACAGCCAGCTCGAGATGGCGGCGGCGTTGCATCGCGCGGGCTTCATGCCGCATGACGTGCACATGACGGACCTGATCGGCGGGCGTGTGCTGCTCGGCGACTTCAAGGGGCTCGTTGCCTGCGGGGGGTTTTCCTACGGCGACGTCCTGGGGGCGGGTGAGGGCTGGGCGAAGTCCATCCTGTTCAACTCAAGCCTGCGCGAGCAGTTCGCAGCGTTCTTCGAGCGCCCGGACAGCTTTACGCTCGGCGTGTGCAACGGCTGCCAGATGCTCTCGGCGCTGAAGTCGCTGGTGCCCGGCGCCGCGCACTGGCCGCGGTTCGTGCGCAACCGGTCCGAGCAGTTCGAGGGACGATTCGGCCTGGTGGAGGTGCTGCCGTCGCCGTCGTTGTTTTTCGCCGGGATGGCGGGATCCGTGCTGCCGGTGGCCATCGCGCACGGCGAAGGCCGCGCCGAGTTCAGCGACGGCGATGCGCAGCAGGGCTGTCTCGATAGCGGGCTGATCAGCCTGCGCTACGTCGACAACCACGGTCGCGCCACGGAGTCGTACCCCGCCAACCCGAACGGCTCGCCCGGAGGACTCACGGGTCTCACGAGCGTCGACGGGCGGGCGACGATTCTGATGCCGCACCCCGAGCGCGTCTTCCGCGCGGTGCAGAACTCCTGGCTACCTGCGGGCGGGGGCGAGGACAGCGGCTGGATGCGTTTCTTTCGCAACGCCCGCGTCTGGCTTGCGTGACCTCGGCACCGGTCAGTCGGTGGTCTGACCGGCGGCGCGTCCGATGGGCGTGATCTTGTCCGGCGCTTCGTCCACAAAGAAACGCCGCACCATCGTCGCCTGCTGCAGCTTGCCGCGCCGAACATAAGCCTGGTACAGGATGTCCTTGAGGAACTCGAGCAGCACCGCGGCCTCGTCGGGGCCGAGCTCCGGCAGCGAAGGGTACGCCTCGGCGTCGGTTCCAAAGAGCACCTTTTTCATCGCCGCGAAGGTATCGGCGTCGATCTCGGCCATCTCGCGGGCTTCGGCGATCTGGTCGAAGGTCTGCAGGCGGCCGTTCTCGCCCAGATCGTGGAACACGGCCTGCGCGGTACGCCGGCACATCGACGCGAAAGCAGCGAAGAGTCCCGCCGAGTAGCAGGCCAGAGCCTCGCGAAACAGCTTTTCGCCTTCCTCCGGCAGGTAGGTGAAGCTGAACTTCTCACGGGCGCGTTCCAGCTCGACGAAGCTGTTTGCGAGCTCCACCCGGTTCGACGCGTACATCTTGACGGGATACTTGAGGAAAATCGGCGCGTTACACGAGTCGCAGCGGTATACGACCCCGACGTGGCTCGGGCGGCTCGCGACCAGCTCACCGTACTGAGGTACCGACATCGCGGTGATGTGAGAGAAAGCCTGGCAGTGCGGGCAATTGAGCGCGAGGCTGCGTTCCTGGTCGTGGTGCAACCGGCTGTTCGCGTCGACGTAGACGGACATTGACGGACCTGCGCGCCTGAATCCGCCGCGAGTGTAGCGGAAGCGCGCGTCGGCGGCATCCGGGGGAGCGGCTACGGCGCGGGAGCGGCCGTCTCGGCTGCGACC
>DATJKD010000132.1:0-8855 GCA_035491795.1 Steroidobacteraceae bacterium
CTGATGCTCGACATGACGCTGCGCGAGATCGAGCGCGTGCTGTACTTCGAGGCCTTCGTGGTCATCGAGCCGGGCATGACCTCGATGCAGCGCGGCCAGCTGCTCTCGGACGAGACGTACCTCGAGGCGATCGAGAAGCACGGCGACGAGTTCGACGCCCGCATGGGCGCCGAGGCAGTCCATGAGCTGCTGAAGACGATGGATCTCAAGGCCGAAGTCGTCAAGGTCCGCGAGGACATTTCCAACACCAGCTCAGAGACCAAGATCAAGCGGCTGTCGAAGCGCCTGAAGCTGATCGAGTCGTTCATCGACTCGGGCAACCACCCCGAGTGGATGGTGCTTACCGTGCTGCCGGTGCTGCCGCCGGACCTGCGCCCGCTGGTGCCCTTGGACGGCGGTCGGTTCGCGACCTCGGATCTGAACGATCTCTATCGCCGGGTCATCAACCGCAACAACCGCCTGCGCCGGCTGCTCGAGCTCAATGCGCCCGACATCATCGTGCGCAACGAGAAGCGCATGCTGCAGGAGTCGGTCGACGCGCTGCTCGACAACGGCCGCCGCGGCCGTGCGATCACGGGCACCAACAAGCGACCGCTCAAGTCGCTGGCCGACATGATCAAGGGCAAGCAGGGCCGGTTCCGACAGAACCTGCTCGGCAAGCGCGTCGACTATTCCGGCCGCTCGGTGATCGTGGTCGGCCCGACGCTGCGGCTGCACCAGTGCGGTCTGCCGAAGAAGATGGCGCTCGAGCTTTTCAAGCCGTTCATCTTCCACAAGCTCCAGCTTCGGGGCGAGGCAACGACGATCAAGGCCGCCAAGCGCCTGGTCGAGCGCGAGGGCCCGGAGGTCTGGGACATCCTCGAGGAAGTCATCCGCGAGCACCCGGTGCTGCTGAACCGTGCGCCGACTCTGCATCGTCTGGGCATCCAGGCCTTCGAGCCGGTGCTGATCGAGGGCAAGGCGATCCAGCTCCATCCGCTGGTCTGCACCGCGTTCAACGCTGACTTCGACGGCGACCAGATGGCGGTGCACGTGCCGCTGTCGCTCGAGGCGCAACTCGAGGCGCGCGCCCTGATGCTGTCCTCGAACAACATCCTTTCGCCTGCCAACGGCGACCCGATCATCGTTCCCTCGCAGGACGTCGTGCTCGGGCTCTACTTCATGACGCGCGAGCGGGTGAACGCCCCGGGCGAGGGCACGCTCTTTACCGACGTGGCGGAAGTGCACCGCGCGTACGAGACCCGCGTCGCGGGGCTCCAGGCGCGCTGCCGCGTGCGCATATTCGAGCACGTCCGTGACGCCGAGGGCACGCTCGTCGAGCGCCGGCGCGTCGTCGACACCACGGTCGGTCGTGCGCTCCTGTTCGAGATCCTGCCGAAGGGGCTCTCCTTCGACCTGATCAACCAGGACATGACCAAGAAGGCGATCTCGGGCGTGATCAACGCCTGCTACCGCACGCTCGGTCTGAAAGAGACCGTGGTCTTCGCCGATCAGCTGATGTACACGGGCTTCCACTACGCGACCCGTGCCGGCGTGTCGATCGGTGTGGACGACATGGTCGTCCCCGAGCAGAAGCAGAAGATCCTCGGCGCGGCCGAGCACGAGGTGAAGGAGATCCAGGAGCAGTACGCCTCCGGTCTGGTTACCAACGGCGAGCGGTACAACAAGGTCGTCGACATCTGGTCCCGCACCAACGACCAGGTCGCCAAGGCGATGATGGAGAAGCTCGGCAGCGAGGAGGTCGAGAGCGCGCAAGGCGTGAAAGTGCGCCAGAAGTCTTTCAACTCGATCTACATGATGTCAGATTCGGGCGCACGCGGTTCGCCGGCGCAGATCCGCCAGCTGGCCGGCATGCGCGGCCTGATGGCCAAGCCCGACGGCTCGATCATCGAGACGCCGATCACCGCGAACTTCCGCGAGGGCCTGAACGTCCTGCAGTACTTCATCTCGACGCACGGCGCGCGCAAGGGCCTCGCGGACACGGCGCTCAAGACCGCCAACTCCGGCTACCTGACCCGCCGGCTGGTCGACGTCGCGCAGGATCTCGTGGTCACTCAGCCCGACTGCGGCACGACCAACGGGCTCGCGATGATGCCGATCGTCGAGGGCGGCGACGTCGTCGAGGGCCTGGGTGAGCGCGTGCTCGGCCGGGTCACGGCGAGCGAGGTGTTCCGTCCGGGCTCCGACGAGGTCGTGGTCGAGGCGGGCCAGCTGCTCGACGAGAAGCTGGTACGCAGCCTCGAGCAGGCGGGCGTCGACCAGGTGATGGTCCGCTCGCCGATCACCTGTGCGACGCGCTACGGCGTCTGCGCGCAGTGCTACGGGCGCGACCTCGCGCGCGGGCATCGCATCAATATGGGCGAGGCGGTCGGCGTGATCGCGGCCCAGTCGATCGGCGAGCCCGGCACGCAGCTCACGATGCGCACCTTCCACATCGGCGGTGCGGCGTCACGTGCGGCGGCGGTCAACTCCGTCGAGATCAAGAGCAAGGGCACCGTGCGCTGGCACAACCTCAAGGCCGTACATCACGAGAAGGGCCACTTTGTCGCGGTATCGCGCTCCGGTGAGGTCGGCGTGATCGACGAGTACGGCCGCGAGCGCGAGCGTTATCGCATCCCGTACGGCGCGGTCATCACCGCGAACGAGGGTGACACGATGCAGCCGGGCCAGATCATCGCGACCTGGGACCCGCACACCCATCCGGTCGTGACCGAGGTCGCGGGATTCCTCCGCTTCCAGGACTTCATCGACGGCATCACGGTGTCGAGCCAGGTCGACGAGATCACGGGGCTCTCGAGCACCGTGGTCATGGACCCGAAGCAGCGCGGCGCCGGTGGCAAGGATCTGCGGCCGGTGATCAAGCTCGTGAACGCCAAGGGCAAGGAGGTCTGCTTCGCCAACACCGACATTCCCGCCGTGTATGCGCTGCCTGCGGGCGCACTCGTGAACCTCGAGGACGGTGTTCAGGTGTCGGTCGGCGACGTTATCGCGCGCATCCCGCAGGAAAGCTCCAAGACGCGCGACATCACCGGTGGTCTGCCGCGTGTCGCGGACCTGTTCGAGGCGCGGAAACCGAAGGATTCGGCGATCCTCGCCGAGTACTCGGGTACCGTGAGCTTCGGCAAGGAGACCAAGGGCAAGCGCCGGCTCATCATCACGGACGAGCAGGGCGAGAAGCACGAGGAGCTGATTCCGAAGTGGCGTCACCTGACGGTGTTCGAGGGCGAGCACGTGGAACGCGGCGAGGTCATCGCCGACGGTGAGCCGAACCCGCACGACATCCTGCGCCTGCAGGGCGTGGAGCCGCTGGCGAACTATCTCGTCCGCGAGATCCAGGACGTCTACCGGCTGCAGGGCGTGAAGATCAACGACAAGCACATCGAGGTGATCATCCGGCAGATGCTGCGCAAGATCGAGATCGCCGAGTCCGGTGACGCCGGCTTCCTGCGTGGCGAGCAGATCGACCGTGCGCGGGTGCTCGACGCCAACGAGCGGCTGACCCGCGAAGGGAAGCTGCCGGCAATCATCGATCCGATCCTGCTCGGCATCACCAAGGCCTCGCTTGCGACCGAGTCGTTCATCTCGGCGGCCTCCTTCCAGGAGACGACGCGCGTGCTGACCGAGGCGGCGGTGCGCGGCATGAAGGACGACCTGCGCGGACTGAAGGAGAACGTGATCGTCGGGCGTCTGATCCCGGCGGGCACGGGCTCGTTCTATCACCAGGCGCGGCGCAAGACGGCAGAGGAAGGTGCGGGTCTCGGCTTCGGCGAGGTCACGCCCGCCGCAGCGGTCGCGGATTTCTCGGCCCAGTCCGACGAGGCCGAGGCGCCAGCCGGCTGAACGCACGGAAGACTCCGCTCAGCGCAAGGTAACGCCAGCTCGGCGGCGGCGCGGCTATGCTGCGTCGCCGCCGTTTCGTTGGCGGTGACCATGACTACACGGAGGTCGACATGGCTGCGAAACTCTTGGCGAGCGCAATCATCAGTGCCGCGCTCATCCTGGCCGGCTGCTCGACGACCGAAACGGCTTCCCAGGCCGCGAATGGCCTCAAGGGCGACCCACTGATGAGCGTGTTGACTAATTCGACAGGTGGTGGACTCGGCCTTACCGAAACCCAGGCGGCCGGCGGGCTCGGCTCGGTCATGTCCCTGGCGGGCAGCAAGCTGCCGGCGGCCGACTACGCAGCCCTCGGCAAGGCGTTGCCGAACGCAGACAAGTACATAGCGGCTGCGCAGAACGCCGGCGTGCTCACCGATCCGATCACCGATGTCGAGCATTTCAACTCCGCGATGCGCAAGTTGGGCATCACGCCTGACAAGACATCCCGCATGCTTGGAGAGGTGCGCGACTACGTGGCCAAGGTCGGCGGCTCCCCAGCAGAGAGCACGCTCGCTAGTCTCTGGAAGTGACTGGACGGCAGATCGGCTGAACACGACGGAGCGGTCACGGGCACACGCGCCCGTGGCTGCTCTTCGCCAATTGCGCAATTCAGGTCCCCAAAGGATGATGCCGGCCCTTGGGGGGACAAGCGATGCTTCGTTCGATATCGGCTCTTGCGCTCCTTGCGGCACACGTGGCGCTGGCAGTCGAGTCGTCAGCCGCGGGGCCGGCGGACTCGATCCTTCTCAATGGGCGGATCCTGGTCTTCAGTGGGCCCGAGCGTCACGAGCGTGCGAGCCCGCCGAGATTCGAGCAGGCGATTGCGATCCGCGATGGACGCATCGCCTTCGTCGGCACCAGTGACGAGGCTCGGAAACGTGCGGGACCCGCGACCCGGGTGACCGACCTCCAGGGACGCATGGTCATGCCGGGCATCGTCGACGGGCACTTTCACGGCACGCGGTACACCGACTGCGACCTGGGCTACGAGGGCGGGACGATCGCGCAGGTTCTCGCGAAGCTAAAAGCTTGCCTAGACCGTCCCGACCAGGCCGAGTACAAGGGCAGCAACGTCCGGCTCTACGCACGCAATTTCTTCGCCGAGGCGCTCACGCCGCGCGGTACGCAGCTCACGCGCGAGGACCTCGACCGTCTCGATACCACCCGGCCGGTTCTGCTTCGCAACGCCGATGGTCACAAATTCTGGCTCAACAGCCGTGCGATCGAGAACTTGGGGATCGACGAGCGCACTCCGGTGCCGTCCGGCGGCCAGATCGGTCGCGACGCGCAGGGCCGGCCGAACGGATTCTTCGCCGACATGGAGGTGGAGGAGTGTGGCGATGTTGCGCCGGTGCCTGAGGCGGCACAGGTCGAGCTCGTGCGGATCACGAATGCCGACGCCAACCGCATGGGAATAACGACCGTGTTCATTCCTGGCGCGGTCGAAGACCGGCTGCCGCGGTGGGCGCAGGTGCAGCGGGAAGGCGGGCTCACGCTGCGCACCAACCTGGCGCTCAGCGCGGACTTCGTGCACGACACACGGGAGCCCGCCGAGCTTGCGAAACGCATCGACGCGCTCGACGCGTACCGCCGCAACGCCGGCGGCCTGATCTCGGTGACCAGCGTCAAGGTGTACTGCGACGGGGTCATGGAGTACCCCGCGCAGACCGCAGCAATGCTCGCGCCTTACCGTGTCAACGCGGGAACGCATGGGCGTCCCGACTGGAGACCCGGTACGGTGCGCGGCCCCGACCCGGCGTGCCGCGACGCGAAGCCCGGCTTCGTCGCACTCGACAAGGCGGGCTGGCAGATCCACGTGCACGCGATCGGCGACCGCGCGACGCGCGAGGCGCTCGACAACTTCCAAGCCGCACGCGAGGCGAACGGCGCGCACGACTTGCGCCACACGATCACGCACCTGCAGGCGATCGACGCGGCCGACATTGCGCGCTTTCCTGCGCTCGGCGTCGTCGCGAGCATGTCGCTGCAGTGGGCGCGGCGCGATGGCTACTCGGTCGACAACACCGAGGGCTACGTCACCGACGAGCTCTACCAGCGGATGTACCCGGCCGCCGAGCTGTGGCGCGCCGGCGCGATCGTCGCCGGCGGCAGCGACTACCCCGTCGACCCGCTGCTGCCGATGGTGCAGATCGAGACGGCGATCGACCACACCGGTGAGTCCGTGCCTGGGGTCTACCCCGGCGCCCTGAGCCCCCGCGAGGTCGTGCCGGACCTGCTGGCCGTGATCCGGATGCACACGATCAACAGCGCCTGGCAGATGCACATGGAGCGCGACGTGGGCTCGATCGAGGTCGGCAAGTACGCCGATCTGGCGGTCCTCAGCCAGAACCTGTTCGAGGTCCCGACCGAGCAGATCTCCGAAACCCGTGTCCTGCAGACCTATCTGGGCGGGAAGCTGGTCTACAGCGCCGCGGCGGCCGCGAAATAGGCACCCTTCAGGGCCGGCTTGCTGCGCTGCGGCAAGTTGACACCCGCCGCCCCCCTACCTACAATTTCGCCCCTTTCGTCGACCGGCCGCCGGCTGAATCCCAACAGGCCGCCGTTACAAATACCGCAACGGGCCGCCGCAGGGCGGCCCGGTGCTTCTCGCGTCCGGGATCTGGAGTCCAAGACCGCATGTCAACCGTCAACCAACTGATCCGCGGCCCGCGCCGGATCGCCGATGCGAAGAGCAAGGTTCCGGCGCTCGGCAGCTCGCCGCAGAAGCGCGGTGTCTGCACCCGCGTCTATACGACGACGCCCAAGAAGCCCAACTCGGCGCTGCGCAAGGTCGCCAAGGTGCGCCTCACGAACGGCCACGAGGTCATCAGCTACATCGGCGGCGAGGGTCACAACCTCCAGGAGCACTCTGTGGTGCTGATCCGTGGCGGCCGCGTCAAGGACCTGCCGGGTGTGCGCTATCACACCGTGCGCGGCACGCTCGACTGCGCCGGCGTCGGCGAACGCAAGCAGGGCCGCTCCAAGTACGGCGCCAAGCGCCCCAAGGGCTGACGCCCGTTCAACTTTGCACACGCTCTTTACCAGGTAATCGCCATGTCCCGTCGCGCAGCAGCCCCCACCCGCAGCATCCTGCCAGACCCGAAGTTCAACAGCATCATGCTGGCGAAGTTCATGAACATGGTGATGGAGCGCGGCAAGAAGTCGGTGGCCGAGGGCATCGTCTACGGTGCGATCGACCGGATCGCAGACAAGACCGGTCGCCCGGCTGACCAGGCGATCGAAGTCCTCACGCTGGCGCTCGACAACGTCAAGCCCGCGGTCGAGGTCAAGTCGCGCCGCGTCGGCGGCGCAACCTACCAGGTGCCGGTCGAGGTGCGCTCGACGCGGCGGCAGACGCTCGCCATGCGCTGGGTCATCGAGGCCGCGCAGGCCCGTAACGAGAAGTCGATGTCGCAGCGGCTCGCCGCCGAGCTCCTCGAGGCGTCCGAGAACCGTGGCGCCGCGGTGCGCAAGCGCGAAGACACGCACCGCATGGCCGAGGCCAACAAGGCCTTCGCCCACTATCGCTGGTGACGGCCACTTAGGCCGCATCAGATCTCGAGGATTCAATCGTGGCACGCACCACCCCGATCGAGCGCTACCGGAACATCGGTATCTCGGCACATATCGACGCCGGTAAGACGACGACGACCGAGCGCATCCTTTTCTACACCGGTGTCTCGCACAAGATCGGCGAGGTGCACGACGGCGCCGCCGTCATGGATTACATGGAGCAGGAGCAGGAGCGCGGGATCACGATCACCGCCGCGGCCACTACCTGTTTCTGGAAGGGAATGGACAACCATTTCCCCGAGCACCGCATCAACATCATCGACACGCCCGGCCACGTCGACTTCACGATCGAAGTCGAACGGAGCCTCCGCGTGCTCGACAGCGCCTGTGCCGTGTTCTGCGCGGTATCCGGCGTGCAGCCGCAGTCGGAGACGGTCTGGCGGCAGATGAACAAGTACGGTGTGCCGCGCATCGCGTTCGTCAACAAGATGGACCGCGCGGGCGCCAACTTCCTGCGCTGCGTCGAGCAGATCAAGACCCGCCTGCGCGGCAACCCCGTGCCGGTGCAGCTCCCGATCGGCGCCGAGGACAATTTCGAGGGCGTCGTCGACCTGATCCGTATGAAGTCGATCTACTGGGACGACTCGACGGAGGGCATGCGCTTCGAGTACCGCGACATCCCGGCGGACATGCTCGAGCAGTGCAAGGAGTACCGCGACAAGATGATCGAGGCGGCGGCCGAGGGCGACGAGGAGCTGCTGCACAAGTACCTCGAACACACGGAGCTGTCGGAAGACGAGATCCGCCGCGGCCTGCGCGCGCGCGCGGTCCGCAACGAGATCTGCATCACGCTCTGCGGCTCGGCCTTCAAGAACAAGGGTGTGCAGGCGATGCTCGACGCGGTGGTCGAGTACATGCCGTCGCCGGTCGAGATGCCGCCGGTCAAGGGTGTCGACGAGCGCGGCCACGAAGCGACCCGCGAGGCGAGCGACGACGCCAAGTTCTCGGCGCTCGCGTTCAAGATCCTGAACGACCCGTTTGTCGGCAACCTGACCTTCTTCCGTGTGTACTCGGGCGTGCTCAATTCCGGCGACCAGGTGTTCGTGCCGGCCAAGAGCCGCAAGGAGCGCATCGGTCGGCTGCTGCAGATGCATGCCAGTGACCGCGAGGAGATCAAGGAGGTCCGCGCCGGCGACATCGCCGCGGCCGTGGGTCTCAAGGACGTAACGACCGGCGATACGCTTACCGACCCCGACGACGTCATCACGCTCGAGAAGATGGAGTTCCCCGAGCCCGTCATCTCGGTCGCGGTGGAGCCGAAAACCAAGAGCGACCAGGAGAAGATGGGTCTGGCGCTGCAGCGGCTCGCAAAGGAGGATCCGTCCTTCCGCGTGAGCACCGACCAGGAATCCGGCCAGACGATCATCGCCGGGATGGGCGAGTTGCATCTCGAGATCATCGTC
>DATJKD010000133.1:0-12228 GCA_035491795.1 Steroidobacteraceae bacterium
GCCTCGTTCGCATCCACCTCGGGGTCGTCCTTGTCGCAGGTGTAGGCGAGCCGGTACTCACCGGCCGGGACGAAGCCGATCGTGTAGCTGAAGCTGTTCTCGTCGACCATCGCGCTTGTGAGCGCGTTGTCACCGTTCACATCGTCCCAGACCAGGTCGTCGTCGTCCGGCGTACCGGGCTCAGTGTCGGTGACCGGGCCAAAGAGGTACACGTTGCCCGGGTAGACGCCCGACGGCGACGGCTCGCATTGCGCCGCGGTCATGAAGTCCGAGCTGACAGTGCCCGTAATCGCACCCACCTCGAGGTTGTCGACGACGCGAAGAACGGGCTTCAGCTGGTAGGCTTGGCCGTCACAGACCGGAAGCTCGGTCGCCTGGCCCGGCGGCTTCAAGACCGAGTGCCGGAGATTGAAGTCCACGGTGAAATCGGTGGTCGTCCCGACGCCAACCGTAAAGCCACGGATCATCTGCAGGCCGCGCTCCTCGCCGCTCGGAATCCGCAGTTCGCATTCGGCGCCGTCGATCATGATGTAGGAGTCGCCGGCCACGTCTGGATCCGCGAGCACCTTGAGGCGCATCCAGGTGTACTCGCCGGCTGGGACTTCTTCGCCGTCGAGCAGCATCGCGCGCTCCTGGCCCTGATATGCCAGCAGGTCGATCGTCTTTGGCGTCTCAAAATCGCGCGAGAACGCCGGGCCATCCTTCGGCTTGAGCTCGACGCCCGTGAACTGCACCACTACGACGTCGGCGTAGTCCACCGGTGAATCGGTAACGGCCACCGAGATCTGACCAGTGGATTCGTCGTCACTGTTGCAGGCGGCCAGGGCGGAAGCCGCCAGGGCGAGCCAGCAGACCTTGAAAAAAGAGGTGGTAGACATAACGCGCCTCCAGCCAAAACCGCCCGTCTCGGCGGCACGCGCGACGGTAGCGCAACCAAAAAAAACGCAGCCGTATTGGTTCACATTTCGGCTCGCCGAGGCCGTCGGACTTCCGTAGACTTGCGCCCCTCGCGGTCCGCGTCCCACAGCAAGACTTTGAAATACCTGATCGACCGGCTGGTGCGGGACGCGCTCGCCGCCCTGCCTCCAGAGCTTCACGACATAACTCCGGCAGCTGCCCCGGTGATCGAGCGCACGCGCGATTCGGCGCATGGCGATTTCTCGACCAACGCTGCGCTGCAGCTTGCGAAGGCCGCGAAGCGCAAGCCGCGCGAGCTGGCGCAGGCGATCGTCGCCGCCCTGCCCGCGAGCGACATCGTCTCGCGGGTGGAGATCGCGGGCCCGGGATTCATCAACTTCTACCTGGCGCCGGCGGCGTATTACGCCGAGCTCTTGCGGATTGCCGAGGCCGGTGCCGCGTATGGTCGCAGCCAGCTGGGCGGCGGCCGACGCGCGATAGTCGAATTCGTGTCCGCCAACCCGACCGGGCCGCTGCACGTCGGCCACGGCCGGCTTGCGGCGTTCGGGGCGACCGTCGCAAACCTGCTCGATGCGACCGGGCACACGGTGTACCGCGAGTATTACATCAACGATCACGGCCGGCAGATGGAGATCCTCGCGGCGAGCGTCTGGCTGCGCTATCTCGAGCGCTGCGGCGAGCGCTTCGACTTCCCGAGCAACGGCTATCGCGGTGACTACCTGCTGCCAATCGCGGACGAGCTGCTCAAGGCCCACGGACAGTCGCTCAAGCGGCCCGCCGGGGATGTCTTCCGATCGCTGCCGCCCGACGCGCCGGCCGGCGACAAGGAGGAGTACATCGACGCGGTCATCGCCCGCAGCAAGGAAATGCTGGGCGCCGACGGCTGGTCGGCCGTCTTTGAGCTGGGGCTCAAGGACATCCTCACCGATATCCGCGACGATCTCGAAGAGTTCGGCGTGCACTACGACCGCTGGTTCTCGGAGCGCAGCCTCTCCGAGGAAGGCGCGATCGATCGCGCGCTCGAGCTGCTGCGGAAGAGCGGCGTCGTCTACGAGAAGGACGGCGCCGAGTGGTTCCGCGCAACCGATTTCGGCGACGAGAAGGACCGGGTAGTCGTGCGCTCGAACGGCGCGCGAACCTATTTTGCCTCCGACATCGCCTATCATCTCAGCAAGCGCGAGCGGGGCTTCGAGCAGCTGGTCGACATCCTGGGCGCCGATCATCATGGCTACCTGGCACGCGTGCGCGCGGGTCTCGTCGCCATGGGGCAGCCGGGAGACAGTCTCGAGGTCCGGCTCATTCAGTTCGTGACGCTGTATCGGGGCGGCGAGAAGGCGCAGATGTCGACGCGCTCGGGCGAGTTCGTGACCCTGCGCGAGCTGCGCAGCGAGGTCGGCAACGACGCGGCACGCTTCTTCTACGTGATGCGCAGCAACGACCAGCACCTCGACTTCGATCTCGAGCTGGCGAAGTCGCACTCGAACGACAACCCCGTCTACTACATCCAGTACGCGCACGCGCGGGTGTGCAGCGTGATGCGCCAGCTCGTGGAAAAGGGGCATGCGTACGACGCCGCGCAGGGCCGCGCGTCACTGTCGCGGCTCACCGAGCCGCACGAGCTCGCGCTCCTCACGTCGCTCAGCCGCTATCCGGAAGTGATCGAGCTGTCGGCGCTGCAACGCGCGCCGCACACGCTGGTGCATTACCTGCGCGATCTCGCAAACGACTTCCACACCTACTACAACGCGCACACCTTCATCGTCGAGGATGGGCCGCTGCGCGATGCGCGGCTGACGCTGGTTCTCGGGCTGCGACAGGTCGTCGCGAACGGCCTCGCGCTGCTGGGCGTCTCCGCCCCGGAGAAGATGTAATGACCCCGAGCCGGACCTTGGCGCGCGACTACAAGCATGTCCGGCGCAATGCGCCGGGCACCCAGGGCTTCACGGGCTGGACGGGGCTTTTGATCGGGCTCTCGATCGGTCTTGCGGTCGCGCTCGGCGTGTTCCTGCATTACCGCAATCCCGCGCCGGAGCAGCCCACGCCCGAAGCGACCGCGGCGCCCGCCTCCGCGCAGGCAAGCGAAACCGCGCCCCCGGCTCCGGCGCCTGCGGGCGCGCCGCCCGAATACGACTTCTACAAGATGCTGCCCGAGCAGGAAGTCGAGGTGCCGAAGGACGCGCGCGCGCCCGTCAATCCAGTCGCACCGGCCGGCGTGCGCGGCGACGTGACTTTGCAGGTGGGATCGTTCAAGGGCATGGACCAGGCGGAGAAGATGCAGGCCCGGCTCGCGCTGCAGGGCATCGAGTCCCGCATCCAGCGCTTCACGTTGCAGGACGAAACCTGGTATCGCGTGCGCATCGGGCCGATCGGCACCGTCGAGGAGCTCGACGCGGTGCGCGCCAAGCTGGCCGAGGCGGAAGTCGAAGCGACGCCCGTGTCATCCCAGGTCGTGGAGACCCCGCCGCCCTGATATATAAAAGGACGGCAGCAAACGAGGACGTCCTGTCCACGAATGCCGCCGTCCTTGACTGGTCCCTTCCAGGTGCTGTGCGGGCAGCGGTTCGATAAACCTGCCAGCACCGCACAGCACCAGTTGATCGCCCGTCTTTCGTCGGTGGCCCAAAGTCCTGCAACGACTTCCGGGGCTTTCAAAACTGTCGGGAGCGATTGTGCGTCGGGCCGTGCTGTGCCTCTGCCGGTGCGCGGCGATTATGTCTGTCGGCCCAGTCCGACAACCCTGGCGCTCAGCTCAGAAGCGCAAGCAGCCCGTTGAGCGGTACGTGGACCCAGCCGGGGCGGTTCTCGAGCTCATAGCGCAGCTCGTACAGGGCCTTCTCGACCTGAAGTATGCGCAGCAGCCGCTCTCGCGTTGCGGCATCGCGAGGCCGGATCGCCGCGCTGCCGAGACCGCGCTCGTAGCCCTTGATGAACGCGTTGGTTGCAAGCCCGTACCATTCCACGAGCGCGTCGGCGAGGAACGCTTCGACATCCGGCCGTCCCGCGCGCGCGTGCTCGAGCGCGACCGCACGAGCATAGTCGAACGACCGCAGCATACCGGCGACATCGCGCAGGGCGAGGTGCTTGCGCCGCCGCTGCTCGACCGGTCGTGCTGGCTCGCCCTCGAAATCCGTGATGATGAAACTTTCCTCGCTCAACAGGACCTGACCGAGGTGCAGATCGCCGTGGAAGCGGGTCTTGACGAGACCGGCGATCGACAGCTTCCGCAGCGAGCCGAGAATACCGGCGATCGCTGCACGGCTCGCGAGCGCCTCGGCGATCCGCGGCCACAGAGGTTCGGGCAACGACGCGGCGTGATTCTCGAGCATCGCCAGGGTCGCGTCCGCTTCGCGTTCGAGGTCGCGGCTCCAGGCGTCGAGATCGGCGGCGTCGACCGGCTCCGGGTTGAAAGCCGCGTTTTCGGTCTCCCGTGCAAGCACGGCGTGCAGCTCGCCGACACGTCGGCCCAGCGTCTGCATCTGGTTGACATACAGCTCGTGCGCCGAAGGCCGTTGCTCCGGATCGTGCGCGATCGAGGCGAAGCGCTCCAGGTGGTTCAGTGTGTAAGTCCAGCCGTCGCCCTGGTTGCGCCTGAACTCGAACAGCGACATCACCGCGACGGCGGCGTCACCTTCATCGAGCATTACAACGCCGGCGAGCGCCGGAGAGTCCCGGAATCCGGCCTCCGTCAGGTACGCCGACATCTCGATCTCCGGTGCAAGTCCGCTCCGCAGACGCCGATAGGCCTTCAGGAACAGCGCTTCGCCGAAAATCACGCCGGTGTTGCTCTGTTCGACGGACAGACGTTGCACGGGCTCGATGCCCTGGTCGAAGAGCCGGTCGAACTCGGGAGTCGGCTGAAATTCGAGCGTCGCTGCGCCGAAAGGCACACGCCCCCGTGCGCGCATCGTCTCGATCAGGCCGAGACAGAACGCAGGATCGGCAAATGCGTCGACCAGCGCTCCGACTCGCGCGTGCTGGCGAACCTTGGCAACCGACCAATCGGCCGACACCTGTATCGCGGTCTCGCGGCCCTCCCAGGCGATGGCCAGGGGAAGAAAGTATCGGTGCTCCTGCCCGTCCATGCTGCGCACGGACAGGACCGACAGCAGCCAGTCGCCTCGCCCTGCCATCCGCCAGGCTGAGTTCAGCACCACAGCCACGCGTTCGATCGGGCTCGCCTTCTGCGCGAACCAGCGTCGCCGCGAAAGGAACTCCGGCAAAACCTCCCGCGTGTACTGCTCCAGGGTCCGGCGCACCAGCCTTGGCGTTTGCGGATCCGCGGCCTCGACGGCGACCGATTCGAGCTCGTGTGGCAATACCAGCACCGGTAGCTCGCTCGGCGGCAGGTGCTCGACGTGCCAGTCGGGTGGCTGCGCCTCCTCGCTCAGCAGCAGCCAGAAGAAGCTGTGCGGGGGGAGCGTCAGAAAATAGGGTAGCTCGCCGATCGGCGGAAATGAGTTGCGGCCCATCAGTTCGACCGGCACGCGCCCTACAAACGCCGACAGGTCGAGTTCTGCGGCCTGCGCGGTCTGCGCGAGATTGGCGACGCAAAGAACGGTCTGCCCTTCGTAGCTGCGCAGATATGCAAAGATCTTGCGATTGCGCGGCCGCACGAACTCCAGCGTCCCGCGACCGAAGCATTTGTGCTGTCGTCGAACCGCAAGCAGCTGTCGGGTCCAGTTGAGCAGTGACGACGGATCGCGCACCTGGGCCTCGACGTTGACGGCCTGGTAGCCGTAGATCGGATCCATGATCAGCGGCAGGTATAGCCGCTGCGGGTCCGCGCGCGAGAATCCGGCATTGCGATCGATGCTCCATTGCATCGGCGTGCGCACACCGTTGCGGTCGCCGATGTAGATGTTGTCGCCCATACCGATCTCGTCACCGTAGTAGATGATGGGGGACCCTGGCATGGACATCAGCAGCGAGTTCATCAGCTTGATCCGGGCGAGGTCGTTACCAAGCAGGGTCGCCAGCCGCCGGCGTATCCCGGCGTTGACCCGCATACGCGGCTCCTGCGCGTACATGCGATACATGTAGTCGCGCTCGCGATCCGTCACCATTTCAAGTGTCAGCTCATCATGGTTGCGCAGGAATATCGCCCATTGGCAGTTCTCCGGTATGTCCGGTGTCTGACGCAGGATCTCGGCGATCGGGTAGCGGTCCTCGAGCGCCAGCGCCATGAACATCCGCGGCATCAGCGGAAAGTGATATGCCACGTGACATTCGTCGCCGTCGCCGAAGTATTCGCGGACGTCCTCGTGCCACTGGTTGGCCTCGGCGAGGAACATCCGGTTCTCGTAATGCCGGTCGACTACCGCCCGCATCTGGCGGAGCACGGCATGCGTTTCCGGTAGATTCTCGTTGCTCGTCCCCTCGCGCACGCACAGGTAAGGGATCGCGTCGAGTCGCATGCCGTCCACGCCCATATCGAGCCAGAACCGCATCACGTCGATGACGGCGGCGACAACGGCTGGATTGTTGTGATTGAGGTCGGGCTGATGCGAGAAGAACCGGTGCCAGTAATACTGCTTCGCCTCCCGGTCCCATGCCCAGTTCGAGGTTTCGGTGTCGGTGAAGATGATGCGGGTACCGGCGAATTTCTGATCGGTATCGCTCCAGACGTAGAACTCACGCTCCGGTGAGCCCGGCGGTGACGCGCGCGCGGCCTGGAACCACGGATGCTGATCCGAAGTGTGGTTGATGACGAGCTCGGTGATGACCCGCAATCCCCGCCGGTGCGCTTCCTCGACGAAGCGGCGGAAGTCCTCGAGTGTCCCGTAGTCACGGTTGACATCGAGGTAGTCCGCGATGTCGTAGCCGTCGTCACGCTGCGGTGACGGGTAGAACGGCAGCAGCCAGATCGTGTTGACGCCGAGCTCATGAATGTAGTCGAGCTTCTGCGTCAGGCCGACAAAATCCCCGGCGCCGTCGTCGTCAGCGTCGAAGAACGCCTTGACGTGCATCTGGTAGATGATCGCGTCCTTGTACCAGAGCGGGTCGTTCTCGACCGCGACGGCTACCGTCTCACCTGACACCGCACTGTCCACCATCGCACTCCCCGCCAACCTTGGTGGTGACCACAAGGCCGGTCGCTACAGAAAATAGTCGAACTCCTTCTCGGTCCGCACGTGTCGTTGCACGACGAAGACGTGCGCTACGACGCCGTGCGGATCGAGACGCACGTAGTTGCGCGGACCCTGCCAGAGAAAGCTCCCGCCGCCGAGCAGATCCTGCATCCGGTAGGGCGCGTCGGGCGTCAGGCCGAACCTTTCAAGTGGCATTTCCAGCCAGCCGGAGTGTGCATTGTATGGATCGAGATTGACCACCACGACGACCGCATCATGGCCGGCGTCGGTCTTTGCGAACGCCAGCATCTGCTCGTTATCGATCGCGAGAAACTCGAGTCCCCAGTCGCGCTGCAGAGCGGGCTGCTCGCGCCGGATGCGATTCAGCCGCGCAATGAAGGGCGCGAGTGAGTCAGCACGCTCGAGATCCCATTGTCGTTGCTGGTACTTCTCGGAGTCGAGGTACTCCTCGCTGCCGATCTCGCGCGGGCGATGCTCACCGAGCTCGAACGCGGGACCGTAGATGCCGTAGCTCGCGCTCAGTGTTGCGGCGAGCGTAACGCGGGTCATGAACGCGGCGCGCCCGCCGATCTGCAGGTACTCCGGCAGGATGTCGGGCGTGTTCGGCCAGACGTTCGGTCGAAAATACTCGCGGCCGGGCCCGTGGCACAGCTCGGTGAAATACTCCTGTAGTTGTGCCTTCGTGTTGCGCCACGTGAAGTAGGTGTAGGACTGCCCGAACCCTACCTTGGCAAGCCGATGCATGACCTTGGGCCGCGTGAAGGCCTCTGAGAGAAAGATCACCTCGGGATGCTCGGCTTTGACCCTTCCGATCATCTGCTCCCAGAGCCCGAAGGGCTTGGTATGTGGATTGTCGACGCGGAACAGCCGCACGCCCTTGCCGATCCAGAACTCCACGACGCGGATCAGCTCGGCGTGCAGCGCCGCCCAGTCGTCGGTTTCGAAGTCGAAGGGATAGATGTCCTGGTACTTCTTCGGCGGGTTCTCCGCGTACTGCACGGTGCCGTCGGGACGGAACCGGAACCACTCCGGATGCTCGGCGACGTACGGATGATCCGGTGCGCACTGGAATGCGATGTCGAGCGCGATCGCGATACCCTGCTCCCGGGCAAGCGTCATGAGGCGCGTGAAATCCTCGAGGGTGCCGAGCGCCGGATGAATTGCGCAGTGCCCTCCTTCGCTGGCACCGATGGCCCAAGGGCTGCCCGGGTCCTGGGCCTGCGCGACCAGCACGTTGTTCGGTCCCTTGCGGCGCTCGCGACCGATCGGATGGATGGGCGGCAGGTAGAGAACGTCGAAGCCCATTTTTGCGACATAGGGCAGCATCGCCTCGCAGTCTTGCAGCGTGCCGTGGCGCCCGGGCTCGCGGGACGTCGAGCGCGGGAACAGCTCGTACCAGGCGCCGAATCGAGCCAGCACGGGATCGACGATCACTTCGAGCTCACGCTCGAAATGGCTCTCGAATCGTCGGTCCGGGAAGCGCATCGCCACTCGGTCAAGCTCCGTGTCGAGTGCCAATGTCCTGCCGGCGTCCGCATCGCGCGACCCCGCAAGGCGCCTGGCAGCGGCCTCGAGCCGGGCACGGTCGTCGCCCGCGGCGCGCCGTGCGGCGTCGGTCAGGAGATCCGCGCCGACCTTGAGCGCCAGCAGGATGTCGGCCGGATCGTCACGCCGCTCGAGCTCCCGGCGCCAGGTGAGGTAGCGATCAGGCCACGCGACGACCGTGTAACGGTAGCGGCCGAGCGCGATAACCTCGAAGCTGCCTTGCCAGCGATCGTTGCCGAGCGGCTGCATTTCGACCTCGGACCACTCCGTCTGGTCCGCACGCTGGTAGCGGAGCATGCAGCGGACGGAGTCGTGGCCGTCCGTGAACGCGTCGGCTTCGACTCGCACGAGGTCGCCGAGCGTACGCTTGATCGCGAAGCGGCCAGCGTCGACCTGGGGTTGCACGTTCTCGATGACGGCCCGCATGCGTCCGTCGATGGCGGAGCTCGACCCTCGTGGCCGCCGCGCCGTCTTGCTGCGATCGTCGGTCAAGACTGCCGCTCGACCGGACTAAACACCACACACGCGAGCGGTGGCAGCATGATCGACAGCGATTGGTAGTGTCCGTGGGCCGGGACCGGCGCGGATTCGACACCGCCCATGTTGCCCTGCCCGCTGCCGCCGTAGATCGGTGCATCGCTGTTCAGCAGCTCGGCCCAGCGTCCCGGCTGAGGCACGCCAACACGATAGTTGGGGCGCGGCACCGGCGTGGCATTGCAGACGACGAGCAGCATGTCACTGCCCGTTCCACGACGCAGGAAACTCAGCACGCTCTGCTCGAAATCGCCGGCATCGACCCACTCGAACCCCCGTGAGTCGAAGTCATGCGCATGCAGTGCCGAATGCTCACGCAGCGCGCGGTTGAGATCGCCGACCCAACGGGCGATTCCGCCGTGCATGGGCTGCTCGAGCAAGTGCCAGTCGAGACTGGACTCGTGGTTCCACTCATTCCATTGCCCGAACTCACTACCCATGAAGAGCAGCTTCTTCCCCGGATGCGTCCACATGTATCCCAGCAACAGACGCAGATTCGCGAACTTCCGCCACTCGTCTCCCGGCATCTTTCGCAGCAAGGATCCCTTTCCGTAGACGACCTCATCGTGCGAGAGCGGCAGCACGAAGTTCTCGTGGAACGCGTACCAGAGGCTGAACGTGAGCGCATTGTGCTGGTACTTTCGATGTACGGGATCCTGGGCGAAATACTTCAGCGTATCGTTCATCCAGCCCATGTTCCATTTCATGCCGAAGCCGAGCCCGCCAAGGCTCACCGGGCGCGACACCGACGGCCAGGCGGTCGACTCCTCGGCGATCGTCTGGGTGTCCGGGTGGTCCCGGTAGACGTCGCTATTGAGCTGGCGCAGGAAGTCGATCGCCTCGAGGTTCTCGCGCCCGCCATCCCGATTCGGCAGCCACTCGCCGGCTTGGCGACCGTAGTCAAGGTAGAGCATGGATGCGACGGCATCGACTCTCAGTCCGTCTGCATGAAACTCGTCAAGCCAGTACAGAGCGCTCGACGCCAGGAACGCCCGCACTTCGTGGCGGCCGTAATTGAAGATGCAGCTCTTCCACTCCGGGTGAAAGCCCAGACGCTCGTCGGCGTGCTCGTACAGATGCGTGCCGTCGAAGTAAACAAGTCCGTGTTCGTCGTTGGGGAAATGCGACGGGACCCAGTCGAGTATCGCACCGATGCCATGCGCGTGCAGGGCATCGATCAGTGCCTTGAGGTCCTCCGGCGTACCGTAGCGCGATGTCGGCGCGAAGAAGCCGGTGCACTGATACCCCCAGGAACCGTAGAAGGGGTGCTCCATCACCGGCAACAACTCGACATGCGTGAAGCCCAGGTCGCGCGCATACCCAGGCAGCACCTCCGCAAGCTCGCGGTAAGTGAGCGAGCGATTTCCCTGCTCCGGATGCCTGCGCCATGAACCCAGATGCACTTCGTAGATCGAAATCGGAGCCGAGAGCCCGTTGGCTGCGCGGCGCCTGCGCATCCATTCTTCGTCCTGCCAGCGATACGGGGCGTTCCAGACCAGCGACGCCGTCCCCGGCGGGCGCTCGGCGGCCCGTGCGTAGGGATCCGCCTTGTCGACGGCGTGATCAGTCACGGCCGATTCGATATGAAACTTGTACGCGGTCCCCTGGGCAACACCCTCGATGAACGTTTCCCAGATACCGCTCCCGTCGTCCCGTGCCGTCATCGACTGTGATGCCGCGGCCGACCAGTCATTGAACCCACCGATTACAGAAACGCGGCTCGCATTCGGCGCCCAGACGCGAAACTCGGTACCGTCCTGCTTGTTTCGCCGCGCCGGATGTGCGCCGAGCTTGTCGTACAGGCGACAGTGCGTGCCTTGCCTGAACAAATAGACATCGTGGTCGGTCAGCGACGTGCGACCTTGTGCTCGCTGCCGGTCCGCTACCAGTGTCAATAGCGCGTCCTCGAAGATTCGTGCCGGTTGACCGTTCTCCGACCAATGGTAACCAAATACGCCGTCCGCGCGGCATGTTCACGGGCCTGCAAAACCGCCTTGCAGCTGGAACAAGATCAGCTTGCAGACCTGGGGGCCCGTCGCCGGACGGGCAGCTCGTTCACATCCTGTCGGAGCTGTGTCGCTCCCGTATCGCAGGACTGTGTCTGTCTGCGCCGTGGCACAACCCGGTAGACTCCCGTCGCCAAGCTCCGTGCGGGCAATGAGGACGAACGCAAATGAAGGAGCCGCCCAAGGAGGTCTCGCTCGATCCGGCCGACTGGTCCGCGATGCGGGCGCTTGCACACCGCGCCGTCGACGACGCGATCGACTATCTCGCCACCGTCCGCGACCGGCCGGTGTGGCAGCCGACGCCCGACTCGGTGATCGCGAAACTCCACGCGCCGCTGCCGCGCGAGCCGCAGGGCGCCGAGCAGGCGTACGCCGATTTCCGCGAGTGGGTGATGCCGTATCAAATGGGCAACACGCATCCACGGTTCTGGTCCTGGTACATGGGCGGCGGCACCGCCTTCGGCGCGCTCGCCGATTTCCTCGCGTCCACCGTCAACCCGAACATGGGCGGCGGCAACCACGTCGCCAACTACGTCGAGGGCCAGGTCGTCGACTGGTGCAAGGACATCGTGGGTCTCCCGGGCGACTCGGGCGGCCTGCTCGTGAGCGGCGCGTCAATGGCGAACTTCGTCGGGCTCGCGGTCGCGCGTAACGCCATGGCCGGTATCGACGTGCGGGCCGAGGGCGTGGCAGCCATACCGCAGCCGCTGGTGTTCTATGCCTCGACCGAGGTGCACAGCTGTGCGCAGAAGGCGATCGAGCTCTTAGGGCTCGGCAACGCGGCGTTGCGCAAGATTCCGGCGGATGCAGAGTTCCGCTTTGACGTCGCCGCGCTCGAGCGTGCGATCGCGGAGGATCGCGCTGCGGGGAAGAAGCCCTGCTGCGTGATCGGCACCGCGGCAACGATCAACACCGGCTCCGTCGACGATCTGAACGGCCTCGCCGACATCTGCCAGCGCGAGAAGCTCTGGTTCCACGTCGACGGCGCGATCGGCGCCGTGCTGACCCTCTCGCCCACGCATCGCGAGCTCGTCGCCGGGATGGAGCGTGCGGACTCCGTCGCGCTCGACCTGCACAAGTGGCTGCAGGTGCCATTCGAGGCCGGCTGCGCGATCGTGCGCGACCGGAATCTCCAC
>DATJKD010000134.1:0-6964 GCA_035491795.1 Steroidobacteraceae bacterium
TCTCCATCACGTGGGCGCCATCGGGTCCGGTCACGGGCTCGCCTTGTGCGTCGACGACTGGTGTCTCGACCGTGAGCGGCTCGAGCAGCGCGACCTTGCGATACGGCGCGATGCTCTGCACGACGCCCTGGCTCAGGAGCAAGATGGCGAGGAGCGTCGACAGGGGCAGAAGTACGTAGAGCGTGGTGCGTGTGAAGTCGACCCAGAAATTGCCGAGTCGCTCGCTTTCGCGCCGTACGAGGCCTCGGGTGAGCGCGATCAGCACGGCGATGCCAGTGGCCGCAGAGAGGAAGTTCTGCACGCCTAGGCCCAGCGCCTGCGTGAGACAGCTCATCGTCGTCTCGCCGCCGTAGCCCTGCCAGTTGGTGTTCGAGGCGAAACTGATTGCGGTGTTGAATGACGAGTCCGGCGAGACACCGGCGAAGCCCTGCGGGTTGAGTGGGAGGTAGGTCTGCAGGCGTTGCAGCGCGAACACCACTACGAAGCCAATGAAATTTACCGCGAGCACCGCGAGCGCGTAGTGGCGCCAGTCGGTCTCGGCAGACGGATCGACTCCCGCGAGGCGATAGATCAGGCGCTCAACGGGCCCGACGATGGGCGTAAAGAACATCCGCTCGCCCTCGAAGACCCGCGCCATGTAGGCCCCAAGCGGCTTGACCAGGGCCACCAGCACCAGCAGGTATAAGGAGACCTGCAGCAGGCCGGCGCTGGTCACTGGAATCGCTCCGGGTAGAGCAGGGCGATGACGAGATAGCCGACCAGGCCGAGGGCGAGGAGCAGGCCGATCACCTCAAACGCGGTCATGGCTTACGACCGAGCCGGTCGCAGAGCCTGAGCAGACCCCAGGTCGCCAGGCAGAGCAGGACGGTTACTACGAGGATCAGCAGGCTCATGTGCGCCACCATCAAAAGGCAGGCGCACTGTAGGCCGCGCAGTATTAGCGTGGGGTTAGGTTTTGCGGCGCTTGCGGCGCGCCCGCTGCGGGGCCGAACCCGCTGGCGACACGGGCGGGGCGTCCATGATCACGCGCAGCGATCCGTCGCGCTTCTGCCAAGCCATAGCGGCTTCCTGCATGATGGATGTCGCAGTATCGAAGGCCTCCGGTGCATCGCTGCGCATTTCGGCGGTGTTGATCAGCACCAGTACGTGCCCTCGCGAAGGCAACCAACTCAAGTCCGTCAGGCAATCAAAGAACGCATCCCAGTTCCGACCGAACCAGTCCGGGAACTCCAGCGCCTCGGCGATGCGCGACAGAAACGTATCCTTGTCAGCGCAACCCGCCAGGTCCGCCTGCGCGCAGCTATAGCCGCGCTCTCCGGCCGCGGCACAAAGCACATCGGCATCTGACGCGGCGAGCGGGAGGACGCGTATCGCCTCCCCGCCATGGTCCAGCTCGGCCAACAGGCTGCGCTTCACGATCCGGCCTCGAAGGCGTGAAAGGATCGGTAATGATCGTTGGTGTAATAGAACACCTCGGGTGGATCGCCCCCGGTGACGATGCGTCGGGCCCCGCGGTCGGATGCGCCGGGCGTCTCCACGGTGTACTCGCGGTAGTAGCCGCGCGGCCGCTCCGGAAGACGACGTTCGCGGTTCTGGAAGACACTGCCGTCGCGATCGTGCGCGAACGGTCCGCCACGCTCGATCGAGTCGAGCGTGGTGACAGCCTCAGGTGGCAGAAACTCAGGATAGGGCGACGGTCGAGCCGGCGCGTTGATCGTGGCTCCGCCCGGTGATGGACCCCGTGCTTCGCGCGGGGTGGCTACGTCTGGCGGCACTGGCCAGAAGCGCCACGCGAGGGCGAGCGCCGCCACCAGCATCGCGAGGCTGAGCCAGGGCGTCCTCCTCACGATCAACCCCGCCGGCGAGCGCTGATGACGTTCGGCAGCGCCGACAGCCGCGCGAGCAACCGACTCAGCTCATCGAGCCCGTGGACCGACACGCGCAGGTCGACATCCGCGGTGTTCTCCTCGGCGCTCGTGACCGTATTCATGGTCTCGATGTTGACGTGCTCATCGGCCAGCACCGAGGAAATGTCCCGCACCAGCCCGCGGCGGTCGAAGGCGTGGATGGCAACTGCCACGGGGAAGCGGCGATCCGGCGTGGAGCCGCCCCAGTCCACGGCCAGCAAGCGCTGCGGGTCCGCGTCCCGGAGCCGCTGCAGATTCGCGCAGCTCGAGCGATGGATGCTGACGCCGCGCCCCACGGTGATATAGCCCGTGACAGGTTCCGGCGGCACCGGGCGGCAACAACGCGCAAAGCTCGACAACAGGTCCCCCACACCGTCGATCACCATCCCGCCGCCTTGCGCGCCGGTCGTACTTCGTTGCGTCCGCGGTTTAGTGGGCCCGCGCTCCGGTGCTTGCCGCTGCACGGCGCCGGCCACCTGTGCAAGCGTGATCTTGCCGCTCCCAAGACCGAGATAGAGCGCGTTCGCGTCGGCCAGGTTGAGCTCGCGCAGGATTTCGGGCAACGTCACCGAGCGCACGCCAAGCCTGTCGATCTCGCGCTCGAACATCTGCCGACCCTGCTCGCGATTCTCGCCCTCGTCCTGCTTCCGGAACCAGCCGCGCACCTTGGCGCGATTGCGCGCCGAGGCGAGATAACCGAGCTGCGGCACGAGCCAGTCGCGACTTGGCTTCGGGTGCTTGCCGGGGAGGATCTCGACCGTGTCGCCGGTACTGAGCTTGAAGTCGAGCGGCACCATCCGGCCGTTGACCCGGGCGCCGCGGCAACGGTGCCCGAGGCTGGTATGCACGTGATACGCGAAGTCGAGCGGTGTCGCGCCGCGCGGCAGGTCTATTACCTCGCCGCGCGGGCTCAAGGCGTAAACGCGATCCTGGAAGATCTCCGACTGCAGCGCCGCCAGCAGATCCGGCTCGGCATCGTCGCGCCCACCGGGTGAGAGCAACTGTCTCAGCCAGTTGATCTTCTGCTGGTAGCCCGCCGCCGGTCGGCGACCCTCCTTGTAGTGCCAGTGCGCGGCCACACCCAGCTCGGCGTGATCGTGCATCTCGTGCGTGCGGATCTGGATCTCGAGCGGCAGATTCTCTGGCCCGATCACGGCGGTATGCAACGATCGGTAGTTGTTCTCCTTGGGTGTGGCGATGTAGTCGTCGAACTCACCCGGAATGTATTGCCAGCGTCCGTGAACCAGACCAAGTGCGGCATAGCAGTCGGCGACGGTCTCGACGTTGATACGCACCGCCAGCACGTCCATGACGCGCTCGAAGGGGAGCTGCTTGCGCTCCATCTTTCGCCAGATGCTGTAGATGTGCTTCGGGCGCCCGCTGATCTCGGCCGTGATTTCTGCCTCCGAGAGCGTTCGCAGCAGCTCGCCGCGTACGTCCTCGATGAAACCCTCACGCTCGGCGCGTGTTGCGCGCAACCAGCCTGCGATCCGGCGGTAGTCCTCAGGCTGCGCATAACGGAACGCCAGGTCCTCGAGCTCCCATTTGAGTTGCCAGATGCCCAGCCGGCTGGCGAGCGGGGCAAAGATCTCGCGCGTTTCCAGCGCGGCCCGCAACTGCTCCTCGCGGGATCCCGTTTTGACGGCACGCAGCTGGACGAGCTGCAGCGCGAGCCGCACCAGCACGAGTCGGACATCGGCGGCCAGCGCGACCAGCAGATTGCGCAGGCCGTCGGCCTGCTCGGGTTTGAGACTCTCACCCCGACTCCATTGCCCTGGAACGCCGAGGCCGCCGATCCGTCGTAGTTCGAGCGCGAGCTCCGTCGCCACCGGTCCGGCGATCTCGCGGGCTTGTGTTTCCTCGAGCACTGCGGCATCCAGCAGCGGCACGAGCGCACCCGCCAGGATCACGTCGTCGGCGGTGCGCAGCCTGCCCAGGATCGCTGCGATCTCGAGGGAATCGCGGCGCGCCGCGGATGAAGCCCGGCCCGGCACCGCCTCGAGCGCCTGGCGCACACGGGCCGACAGCGACTCGATGTCGATTACGACGGACTTCACGGCGGACCTCGCGCTGCAGCGGCCGACCAGGTGTGCGGCGGCTGCAGGATTGACGGTATCATAGCCACTGCGTTTTCGACCCGGTGCGGAGGTTTCTTGCCCAGGCTCAATCGTGGCGGCCGGCGCTGGGCCATGCCACCACAGGTGGCTGCAAGCGGGACGGTGCGCATCCTGGGTCTCGATCCCGGCTCGCAGGCCACCGGCTTCGGCATCATCGACTGGGTCGACGGTGCACCGCGCTATGTCGCAAGCGGCACCATTCGCACGAGCGGTGCGGCGTTTCCGCCCCGGTTACGGCAAATCTTCGACGGCGTGGTCGAGCTGATGCGCGAGTACCGCCCAAGGGAAGTCGCGGTCGAGCGCGTGTTCATGCATCGCAACGCCGACAGCGCGCTCAAGCTCGGCCAGGCGCGGGGCGCGGCGCTGTGTGCGGCGTTCAACTCGGATCCGGCGGTGTTCGAGTACGCGCCACGCGAGGTCAAGCTGGCCGTCGTCGGGCAGGGTGGGGCGCAGAAGGAGCAGGTCAAGCTGATGGTGATGACCCTGTTGAAGCTCGACGGTGAGCTCGGCCCGGACGCGGCCGATGCGGTCGGCGTCGCGCTATGCCATGCGTTCTCGCGCCAGACGCAACATGCGCTGGCGGTCGCTGCCAGCAGGGGGCGGCGGGCTTGATCGGTTTTCTGCGCGGGCGTATCGCCGCGAAGCATCCGCCGCTGCTGGTAATGGACGTGGCGGGCGTCGGTTACGAGATCGAGGCGCCGATGTCGACCTTCTACGGTCTGCCTGCCGTCGGCACCGAAACGACGCTCCACACCCACCTGGTCGTCCGCGAGGACGCGCATGTCCTGTTCGGCTTCGGCACGGAACGCGAACGGTCGCTCTTCCGCGAGCTCATCAAGGTGTCGAACGTCGGGCCGCGGATCGCGCTCGCGATCCTGTCGGGCGTGAGCGTTGAGGACTTCCATCGATGCGTGGAGGCCGAGGACGTCGCATCGCTGGTGCGCATCCCGGGCATCGGCCGCAAGACCGCCGAGCGGCTGCTGGTCGAGATGCGCGACCGGCTCAAGACGCTGGCGGGGCCGTTGCCGGCGACCGGTGCCGCAGGCGCGCCAGCCGTCCCGCCCAGCGCGCACTCCGAGGCCTTCAGCGCGCTGATCGCGCTCGGCTACAAGCCACCGGAGGTGTTGCGTCTGCTGAAGACGGTCGACCCCTCCGTCGGATCGACCGAAGAGATGATCCGGCACGCGCTGCGCGCGGCCGCGAGCGCCTGAGGGTGAGCCAATGATCGAAGCGGACCGGGTGGTCGGCGCTGGCGGACGTCAGGAGGACGAGTCATACGACCGCGCCGTGCGGCCAAAGACCCTTGCCGAGTACGTGGGGCAGAGTGCGGTCAAGGCGCAGATGGAGATTTTCATTTCGGCCGCGCGGCAGCGCGGCGATGCGCTCGATCACGTGCTGATCTTCGGGCCGCCCGGGCTCGGTAAGACGACGCTGGCGCACGTAATTGCGCACGAGCTGGGGGCGGGATTCAAGCAGACCTCCGGGCCGGTCCTGGAGCGGCCCGGTGATCTCGCGGCGCTGCTGACCAACCTCCAGCCCAACGAGATCCTGTTCGTCGACGAGATCCACCGGCTGAGTCCGGTCGTCGAGGAAATCCTCTACCCGGCGCTGGAGGATTTCCAGCTCGACATCATGATCGGCGAGGGTCCGGGCGCGCGGTCGATCAAGATCGATCTTCCGCACTTCACGCTGGTGGGCGCCACGACCCGCGCAGGGCTCCTCACCTCGCCCTTGCGCGACCGTTTCGGGATCGTGCAGCGCCTGGAGTTCTACACCGAGCAGGAGTTGCGACACATCGTCGTGCGGTCGGCAGGAATCCTCCGTGTGCCGATGGACGAGGAGGGGGCCACGCGCATCGCGCAGCGCTCACGCGGTACGCCGCGCATCGCCAACCGGCTGCTGCGTCGGGTGCGCGACTACGCCGAGGTGCGCGGCACCGGCCACGTCACCGGCGCGATCGCGCAGGCGGCGCTCGACCTGCTGGATGTCGACCCACAGGGCTTCGACCCGATGGATCGGCGCCTCATGCTCACTATCATCGAGAAGTTCGGCGGCGGCCCGGTAGGCGTCGACAGCCTGGCGGCGGCCCTAGGCGAGGAGCGCGGCACGATCGAGGACGTCATCGAGCCGTTTCTCATCCAGCAGGGGTACCTGATGCGCACGGCGCGCGGCCGCGTTGCGACGCGCAATGCCTACCTGCACTTCGGGCTATCGCCGCCCGCCGTGGAGCGATCCGCCACGCTCGGTCTGTTCGAGAACTGAGGGTCACAATGATCGGCAACCATTCCCTGTTGCAGCTCGTGCTGCAGGCGAGCATCGTCGTGCAGCTCGTGCTCGCGTTGCTGGTCATCGCGTCGATCGTTTCCTGGGCGATCATCGGCCGCAAGCGGCGGCTGCTGAGGCAGGCGCGCGCCGCGGCAGACGAGTTCGAGGATCGGTTCTGGTCGGGAATCGATCTTGCCGAGCTCTATCGCACGCTTGATGCATCGGCGCCCGCCTCCGGGATGTCGGGCCTGTTCGTTTCCGGGTTTCGGGAGTTCTCGCGGCTGCGTCAGCAGTCGGGTCTGGGCGGTGCGCAGCTGCTCGAGGGCAGTCGCCGCGCGATGAAGGTCGCACAGCTCAGGGAGATCGACCGCCTGGAGGAGAATCTCTCGACGCTGGCAACAATCGGCTCGACGAGCCCGTATGTCGGGTTGTTCGGCACGGTGTGGGGCATCATGAGCGCCTTCCAGGGTCTCGGGAGCGTGCAGCAGGCGACCCTCGCGATGGTGGCGCCGGGCATCGCCGAGGCGCTGATCGCGACCGCGATGGGTCTCTTTGCCGCGATCCCTGCCGTAATCGCCTACAACCGGTACGCCGACCAGGTGGGCCGGCTGGAGTTGCGTTACGACACGTTCATGGAGGAGTTCTCGACCATCATGCAGCGTCATTCCGGCGCGG
>DATJKD010000135.1:0-8140 GCA_035491795.1 Steroidobacteraceae bacterium
CCGCGCGGGGCGCCGCCACCGAACTGAAGTCGGGCGCCTTCGCGCTGCCCGGTCTCGACCAGCCGCAGCACGCGCTGCTGCGCATCCCGGGTCACGAGCGGGCCCATGTTGGTCGCCGGATCCAGCGGGTCACCGGGCTGATAGGCGTCGCTGCCCAGCGCCATGAAGCGCTCGACAAATTCGTCGTGTATCGACCGCTCGACCAGCAGCCGCGAACCTGCGTTACAGACCTCGCCCATATTGGAGAAGATGCCCTTGTAGGCGGCCGTCACGGCGCGATCGAGATCCTGAACGTCGGCCATGAACACCTGCGGCGATTTGCCGCCGCATTCGAGCGCGACGCGCTTCATGTTCGACTGACCGGCGTATTGGAGAATGAGCTTGCCCACCTCGGTCGAGCCGGTGAAGGTCACCTTCGCGACGTCGCCGTGCAGCGCCAGCGCCTTGCCCGCCACTTCGCCGAGTCCGTTGACGACGTTGAACACGCCGGGCGGCCCGCCTGCCTCCATGAACAGCTCCGCCAGCCGCAGGCAGCTCGTCGGCGCCTGCTCGGCGGGCTTCAGCACGACGGTGTTACCGGCCGCAAGCGCGGGTGCGATCTTCCAGGCCGCCATTAGCAGCGGATAGTTCCACGGCGAGATCGCGCCAACCACGCCCAGCGGCTCGCGCAACACCATGTGCATGACACCCGCCTCGGTCGCGGTGACCGAGCCCTCGATCTTGTCGATACATTCGGCCATGAAGCGGATCGTGTCGATCACTGCCGGGAGGTCGCTGGCAAGGACGTCGCCGATCGGCTTTCCCATGTCGAGCGTCTCGAGCACGGCGAGCGACTCGGCATTCCGGTCGATCAGGTCGGCGAAGCGGTAGAGCACCTCCATCCGCTGCCGCGGAGCGAGTCGCGACCACACGCCGGCGCGGAACGCCTTCCGGGCCACGGCGACCGCGCGATCGATGTCCGCCTCGGTCCCGGCGGACATCTCGGCCAGTGGCTCGCCCGTGGCGGGATTCACGGTCGTGAAGCGACCGGCGTGAGCGGCATCGACGAAACGTCCGTCGATGAACAGCCGCGTTTCGATCCGCGGCCGCGCGGCTGCGGCTATCGCATGCCATCGGGAGCGATCATGTGAGGTCAGTGCTGCAAGGCTCATACGGCTTGCCTCATGTTTGGCCGATCCGCGGCGGCGCCCTGCCGGCCGATGATCAGCGCGTCGACGATCGTGCAGCCGTCGGCATGCACGATCACTGGGTTGAGATCGATCTCGCCGACGGTGTCGCCGAGGCCGGCCACGACTGCCGAGAATCGGGCAGCCGCGGCGCAGAAATCGTCGATCGCCGGTGTGCGCCCGTGGCGGGTGGTGTCGAGCAGCGAACGCAGCTTGAGGCGATCGACCAGACGCCGGGCGTCCGGGACGCCGAACGGCGGCAAGGCATACACGACGTCGGCGAGCGATTCGACGTGCACGCCGCCGAAACCGAGCACGACCACGGGGCCGAATTGCTCGTCGCGGAACATGCCGAGCAACATCTCCACGCCCTGCGCCGCGACCATCGGTGCGACGAGCACGCGGGGGCCGATCCGGGTCGCGAGATCCTGCCAGGCTTCCGCCACCGCCGCCTCGTCGCCAAGCGAGAGGCGCACGCCGTCATGCTCGGTCTTGTGCTCCATGCCGCGCATCGCCGTCTTGAGGACCACCGGCAACCCGAGCTCGCGTGCCGCGCCGCGCGCTTCGGCGGCGCTGCCGGCGATACGGGACGGATTCGCCGGCAGGCCGAAGTCGCGCAGGAGCGCAAGCGCCTCGTGCTCGTCGAACCGCGTCCCCGCAGCGAGCCTGGCGCGCGCTGCGGCGACCGCCGCGTCGGGCAGACGCGGCGCAGGGTCGATCGCGCGGGCCACGGAGTCGCGGAAATCGAGCAGGCACTTCACACCGCGCAGGAACGAGGTCATGCCATCCAGGACCGGGAAGCCGGCGCGAGTGGCGGACACGACGAGCGGATCCGCACCCGTTCCCTGCCTGTTCGACACGAGGAACGCGGGCTTGCCCGACGCCCCGTGCCCGATGCGAAGATAGTCAAGGTAGTTGTCCTGGATCGCGCCGCCGAAGATCCGATCGTGGACGACGGCGCCCAGCGCCGCGTCGGGATCGCTCATGAGTGCGGCGAAGCACTGCTGCATCCCGACGTGATAATCAGGTCCGCCGGTGCTCCATGCGTCGAGCGGGTTGACCGCAGGCAAACCCGGGTCGAGCAGCGACTCGAGCCGAGCGGTCGTTGCGGCCGAGAGACGGGCAAGCGGCACGCCGGCGTCGTGCGCAAGATCGATCAGGAGCTGCCGCTCGCCCCCGGAGTCGTGCAGGCTCACGAGCCCCCCTGCGCCGGTCGCGTGCGGCTGCGCGAACATGATCAGCGCGGTCGCGAGCTGGTCCATGTCGTCGACGCGCTGGACGCCGTAGCGATCGAACAGCGCCTGGTAGCTCGCATCCTCCCCGGCAATTGCGCCTGAGTGCGATACCGCGAGCTTCGCCGAGAGCTCCGTGCGTCCGACCTTGAGCGCGACGACGGGAATCCGCCGCGAGCGCGCCTTCTCGAGCGCGCGTACCATCCCCTGCGGGTTGCGCACGGTCTCCATGAAGAGCCCCACCACGCGTGTCGAGGGCAGATCGAGCGCGAAGTCGAGGTAGTCGTCCATCGCGACCGCGAGCTCCTGGCCCGTGGAGACCACCAGGTTGAAGGCGATGCGCTCGTCGGTGTCGACGATCCCGCACATGCCGGAGCCCGAATGGCTGATGTAGGCGACGTTACCGTCACGGCCGTGCGAGCGCGTCTGGAATCCGCACGCCCAGATTCGGTCGGTGAAGTTGTAGAAACCCATGCCGTTTGCGCCGCAGACCAGCAGGTCCGACGCGCGGACTTTTGCCGCGACCCGCTCCCTGAGCAGCGGTTCATGGTCGTCGGCGAGCACCAGCGAGGACACCACGGTCGCAGCGCGTGCGCCATGCGCGATCACTTCGTCGAGCGCGGCCTCGACGCGGGCGTCGCCGACGGTCAGGATCACGTGCTCAACGGGTGAGGGCAGGGCGGCGAGCGATGCGAAGCACTCCACGCCGCAGACCGAGGCGTAGCGCGGGTTGACCGCGTACAGCGCACCGTCGAAACCACCTTTCAGCAGGTTTTCGACGGCGGTGCGCCCGACCGTGCCCGCGCGCTCGGTAGCGCCGAGCACCGCGATCGAGCGCGGCCGGAGCAGGGCGTCGAGCCGATGCGGGGTGTCCGCCACGGGAGCCCCCGGCTTTAGAAGTCGGCGGCTGGAACGGCGCGGCGGCGGGGCGGATCGAAGAACGCGCCTTCCACGACGCGACAGCGCGCCATCACGCGGGCCCACTTGAGCTCGCGCTGGTAATAGATCTCGGCCCAGAGCTCATCGCCCGGACGTCCCCAGGGCATGTGCAGCGACGCAAGTGCGATGTTCGACTTTGCCGACGGTGACCACTCGGCCGAGGTCACCGTCCCGACGACGTTCCTGCGGCTGTCGTAAATATATGAGGACTTCGCGGGCTTGTTGCCTTCGATGTCGAGCCGTACGAAGCGGAAGCGCGATCCGCGCTTCTGCTCCTCGAGCAGCGCGCGCCGACCGTTGAAGAAGGGCTTGTTGAAGTCAACCAGCCGGCCGAGGTCGAGCTCGAAGGGCGAGCGTGACCGGTCGAGCCTCACCGCGGAGTCCGCCGGGTGGAAGTCGACGCCCGCCTGGATGAAGCCAGCCTCGATGCGCGACACCTCGAGCGCATGGGTGCCCATCGGCCGGATGCCGTGATCAGCGCCGGCGGCAAAGAGCTTGTCCCAGAGCTCGAGGGCCTCGGCCGGTGCGATCCAGAGCTCGTAGCCGAGATCTCCAGTGAAACCGGTGCGTGACACCATCAGCTCGGTGCCGGCAAACGGGAAGTACGCGATGCCGAACGGTGCCAGCCTCTCGATCCCGGCGCAGCCCAGCTTCTTCAACACCGCGCAGCTGGTCGGCCCCTGCAGCGCAAGCGCCGCCACCTCGTGCGTGTCCTCGACGAACGACACGTCGAAGCCGAGCGCCGAGCGCGACAACCAGTCGAGCTGACGTTCCTGCGAGCAGAGGCGATAGTCGCCTTCGCGCAGGTGGAAGATCGTTCCGTCGTCGATGACCTGGCCGTTGTCATCGCACCAGACGCAGTAACCCACCTTGCCCGGCTTGATCTTGGCGACATCGCGGGTGACCAGGCGGTTCAGGAAGGCAAGGGCGTCCGGTCCGGTGATCCGGTGCTTGGTCATCGGGGTCAGGTCGAACACCGCGCAGGCATTGCGGATAGCGGAATACTCCAGCGCCTCGTCGTAATACGCATCGGCGGTGGTGTAGTCCTTCCAGCGGTGCCACTCGTTCAGCAGGTTCAACTGCGAAGTCCGCGGGTGAAAGGGGGTCGCGTAGACCGCCGTGCGGTAATGCTCCTTGTGCTTCATGCCGCGCGCTCCACGCCGAGTACCGCCTGGGCGGCATTCCTGCCCGCCGCACCCATCACGCCGCCGCCCGGGTGACAGCCCGCGCCGCAGAGATAGAGACCGTTGACGGGCATCGCGTACTGCGCGGCGCCGGGAACGGGACGCAGCATCAGCATCTGGTCGAGCGCGAGCTCGGCGTGATGCCAATGGCCACCGGTGATCCGGAACTCGCGCTCGATGTCGAACGGCAACAGCAGCTCGGCGGCGACGATGCGCCGGCGCAGGTTTGGCGAATAACGGTCCAGTACCGCAAGCGTCCGTTCCAGGAACGCCGCCCGGGCTTCCTCAGTGTTAGCCCGCGCGTCGTACGGCGCGTATTGCACTATGCCTGAGAGCACGTGCCGGCCCTCGCGCGCGAGCGTCCGGTCGTGGACGGTGGGTATCGTGATCTCGAGCACGGGCTCCGGCGAGCATTCCCCGTACTTGGAATGGTCGTATGCGTGCTCGATGTAGACGAGGTCGGGCGCAATCACGAGCCGCTCGCCGGCGAGCATCGGGGGCAGCCGGGTGAACTCGGGCAGGTCGTCGAGGGCCAGGTGCAGCTTGGCCGCGGTGCCCTTGGAGCGCAGATGCCGGATACGCTGCGCGAACCCGGTGTCGAGATGGCGGGCGCCGAGCAGCGTGAGAAGCGTCCGCGCGGGATCGGCGTTCGAAACGACGGTGCCGGCGCGGATCACCTCGCCGCTCGCGAGCTCGACACCGGAGGCCCGGTCTCCATCGAGCGTGATGCGCGTGACCGGGCTCCCGGTCCGCACCGTCGCGCCGTGCGCACGGGCCGCAGCTGCGAGCGCATCTGTGACGGCGCCCATGCCGCCTTCCGGCAGCCACGGCCGGCTCGTGGCGTCCAGCGACTGCCCGCTCAGTCGATGCAGCAGCGCAAGCACGGAGTTGTTCGACCGCGGCCCGAGATTGGTGCCGAGCACCGCATCCAGGGCCAGTGCACCCTTCAACAGCGGCGTGTCGAAGGTTTCCTCGAGCACGTCGAAGACGTTGATACCGGCGATGCGCAGGAATTCGCGCATATCGTCGCGGCCGAGGCGCCGGATATCGAGACCGAGCATCGCGGCTGCGATCGTGTCAGAGCGACCGCCCCCCAGTATCCTGGGCGGGCGCCGGCCGTGCTGCTTCGCGAGAATCCGCGCGAAACGCAGCATCCGGGCATGATGACCGGGCAACGCGGCGCGGTCATCCGCGGACACGGTCCCGGACTCGAGACGGCCGTCGTCGAGCACGAGGTGCTCGCCCTCGCGCGCGAGCGCCACGGTCTTCAGGTTCGAGCGCGCCGCCTTGAGTCCGTGCGATGCGAGGTCGAGCTCGCGCCGCACCGTTGCGTCGAGCAGATACAGCAGGTGCGCACCGGCCGATACGCGATAGCCGGGTGCGAACTCGCGTGTCACCGCCGCGCCGCCGACGCGATCGGCGGCCTCGAGCACCACCACCTCGCGCCCCGCTTTCGCCAGGTACGCGGCGCACACCAGGCCGTTGTGCCCGGCGCCGATAACGACGATTCGATTGCGGTCAGTCATCCTGCCAACCCTGAGGGATGAGATTTGGTTTGCGCAGATCGAGCAGGATCTCGCGCGCAGCATTCGCGCCCGGCGCCGCCATTACGCCGCCGCCCGGGTGCGTTCCCGAGCCGCACATGTAGAAGCCCTTCGTCGGCCCGCGGTATTGCGCGAAACCGGGGAAAGGGCGATTGAACAGCAGCTGGTCCATCGTCAGCTCGCCCTGGAAGATGTTGCCCTCGGTCAGGCCCACCTCGTTCTCGAGCTCGCGCGGCGTGCGTACCTCGACGTGGCGGATGAGCTGTCGGAAGTTGGGGCTGTAGCGCGCGATCTGGTCGAGCACCGTGTCGCGAAAGCCGTCACGGTCCTCGTCGGTCCAGTCGCGGCCGTGGATCTTGGGTGGGACGTATTGCACGAAGACCGACATGAAGTGCTTGCCCGGCGGCGCCATGGTCGGGTCGGTCATCGACGGGATCAGCAGGTCGAGGTACGGGTCCTTCGACCAGGTGCCGTTCTTCCAGTCGTCGTACGCCCGCTCGTAGCGCTCGAGCGAATCGAGGAAATGCATGTCGCCGAAGCGCAGCGGATTGTCGCGGCCGAGCGCCGGGAACTCGGGCAGGCCCTCGAGCGCGATGTTGAGCTTGCCCGAGGAACCGCGGATCTTGAACTCGCGGGCACGCTTGAGAAATGCGGGGGGCAGGTCCTTCTCGTCGAAGAGCTTGAGGAAGGTGCGCTTCGGGTCGAGATTCGACACGACGATGTTCGCGCGGTACTCGTTGCCGTTCGCGGTCGCGACCCCGGTCACCCGGCCGTTGCGCACCAGCACACGCTCGACAGGCGCGTCGGTGACGATTTCCCCGCCGTGCGCCTTGAACGACGATGCGATCGCCTTGGACACCGAGCCCATACCGCCGCGAGCGAAGCCCCAGGCGCCGATCGAGCCATCGACGTCGCCCATGTAGTGATGCAGCAGCACGTACGCCGTACCCGGCGAGTACACGCCCATGGCGGAACCGATGATGCCGCTCCCGGAGAGGTGCGCTTTGACCAGGTCGGACTCGAAGTACTCGCCGAGGAAGTCGGCGATGCTCATCGAGTAGAAGCGGATCATGTCGTAGATGACCTGCTCGCCGAGCTTCGCGAACTCCTTGCCGAGATAGATCATCTCGCGGATATCGCGGGGCTTGAACGAGGTCGGATCCGGCGGCGTGCGCAGCAGCAGCGGGCGGATGAACTTGCACTGACGCATCACCTCGGTCGAATACCGGTGATAGGCGTCCCCGTCCCGGGCGTTGTGGCGCGCGAACTCGCGCCGCTGGACGGCGTCGTCGGTGTAGTTGCCGAGGATGTCGCCCGTGCGCGTAAAGGTGACGCCGCCACCGTATGGCACGACCTGGAGCCCGTGTTTTGCGAGCTCGAGGTCGCGGAACAGCTCGGGCCGAAGCAGGCTGCAGACGTAGGAGCAGTTCGAGTAGATCCAGCCCTCCTGGATCTCGCGGCTCACCGCGGCGCCGCCGATATACGGGTTGCGCTCGAGTACCAGGACCTTGAGACCGGCCCGGGCGAGGTAGGCGGCGTTCGTAAGGCCATTGTGGCCCGCGCCGACCACGATCGCATGGTAGTTCGTCACCATCTATTTCCGCCTAGCTTGCGCACCGCGCCGGCTCCGGGCTCGGCTGCTTGCGAACAACCCGATCGACTGCCTCTTCGAGCCGCTGCAGCGTCTCGTCGAGACAGCGCTGATCGTGCGCCTCGCAGACGAACCAGGGCTCGCGGGAATCCGGCTCGCAGAGCACACCAAGGTCGTGCAGTTCCGGAGCCAGTGCTTCGTAGAAAGTGTAATCGCTCCGGGCCCAGTCGCGGTAGTCGCGGGGCGGCGTCTCGCTGAAGAACAGCCCGCTCATCGAGGGATGGCCGGTAAACGAATGGCGGATGCCGCGCTGCGACAGGATCTGGCTGATGCCGCTGCGCATCTTCGTGCCGTAATCCGCGATCGACCGCAGCGCCGGGGTTTCGTCGAGAATCTCGAGCGTCTTCTCGGCGGCGGCGAGCGCCACCGAATGGCAGGTGAAGGTGCCGCCGTGCACGACGCCGTCGCCGAGCTTGCGCATGAT
>DATJKD010000136.1:0-30734 GCA_035491795.1 Steroidobacteraceae bacterium
AGGGACGCCCTCCCGCAATATGCAAGGTGCGGCAGTCCTCGTCTCAAAGCCATGTCAGGCGGGCGATTATGGCTCCCAACAGCAAGGCTGACTGATCCTCGCGCCGGAGGCGGCCTACGGGTAAGGGCCTCGCCGCAAGCGGGGTCGTTTTACCGTAACCCCGGCGCATGCACTGAGCCCGCAACCCGACTTCCTCGAGGTCCGTCAACGCCCCGCCCTGCGGGGCGTTTTCGTTTACAGGTCCGGCCCATTCGGGTGCGAGGACCCGGGGCCGCCCGTGAGCTATGCTCGGTACATGAAACGGCTCAAGCCGTGGTTGGCGCTGGCGCTGCTCGCATCCCAGGGGGCGCATGCGGAGGATTCCCTGCGCTGCGGCTCGCGTCTCGCGAGTGAGGGGGACTCGAAGTACCGGGTGCTGCAGCTCTGCGGCGAGCCCGCGGACAAGAGCCACGTCGGCAGCCTGCCCCAGCCGCGCGTGTGGTTTCACGAGTTCAAGTACTACTACCTGGACCCCCCGTACGAATACGTGCCGGTCGAAATCTGGACCTACAACTTCGGTCCCACCAAGCTGCTGCGCAGACTGCGCTTCGAGGGCGACGAGCTGGTCGAGATTCGGGCGGAGGGCTATGGCTATTGACCGCGCGCGCCTCCTGCTCCGAGGCGCGTGGATCGCCCTGCTGTCGTTCATGGCGCTGCCGGCAGCCGCGGACGCCATGCGCTGCGGCAGCAAGCTCATCTCCGAAGAGGACTCGATAGAGAAGGTGCTGTATCTTTGCGGCGAACCCGCTTCGAAGTACCGCACCTGGATCGTCCGCCAGCCCCGCTACTACGTGGGCAGCAACGAATACGCGTTCCCGGGCGAAGAAGACGTCCCGGTCGATCTCTGGACCTACGATTTCGGTCCCAACAAGCTGATGATGCGGCTGCGCTTCGTCGCCGGAAGACTCGAGAGCATCGAAACCCTCGGATACGGCAGGAGCGGCTAAGAGGCTAAGAGGGGACGCGCTGGCTTGAAGGGGAGCGTCTCCTACCTGGCCAGCCAGCGACGGATCTGCTCTTCCAGCACCGGCAGCGGCAACGAGCCGCCCGCCAGCACCTGGGTGTGAAAATCGCGAACGTCGAAGCGCGCGCCCAGCGTGCGCTCGGACTCGCGGCGCAACGCGCGGATCCGGATCTCGCCAACCTTGTACGCGAGCGCCTGGCCGGGTTGCGCGATGTAGCGCTCGACCTCGGCGACGATGTCGGCGCGTCCGATCGACGTGTTGGCCCGCATGTAGTCGATGGCCTGCTCGCGCGTCCAGCCCTGCGAGTGCAGCCCGGTGTCGACCACGAGCCGCACGGCCCGCCAGACCTCCATCATCAGCGCGCCAAGCTCGCTGTAGGGATCGTCGTACAGCCCGAGCTCGCGCCCCAGGGATTCGGCGTACAGTCCCCAGCCCTCGTCGTAGGCGGTGAACTCCGCGTGGCGCCGGAACCGCGGCAGCTCGTCCATCTCCTGTGCCAGCGAGACCTGGAAGTGATGTCCCGGCACCGCTTCGTGAAGGTAGATCGCCTGCATCAGGTAGGTGGGGCGCGACGGCAGGTCCCAGGTGTTGACGTAGAACACACCCGGCCGCTTGCCGTCCGGGCTCCCCGGGCGATACGAGGCCGAGGCGGCCGACTGCTCGCGAAATGCCTCGACGGGGCGGATCTCGAAATCGGCCTTCGGCGCGATCGCGAACTGGCGCGGCATCGCGGACGCGACCCTCGACTTGAGATCGCGATAGCCGGCAAGCAGCGCCTCGACATCGCTCGCCACGAAGCGCGGATCGCCGCGCAGCTTCTCGAACAGACTGCGCAGGTCGCCCGTGTGGCCGACTTGCGCCTTGAGCCGCTCCATCGCCGCGCGGATCCGTGCGACCTCCGACAGGCCGAGCTCGTGCACCTGTTGTGGCGTAAGCGAGGTGGTTGTGTGCAGGCGCACGCAGTAGGCGTACCAGGCCGCACCGTTCGGCAGCGCCGACAGGCCGACGCTCGGGCGGGTGTGGGCAAGATAGTCGTTCTCGAGGTAGTCGCGGAGACGACGGATCGCCGGCAGCACGGCTTCTCCGAGCTTGCGTTCCCAGGCCGTAACGATCCGCTGGCGGTCGGGGACGGAAAGACCCGGCGGCAGGTTGAGAATCGGACGCCAGAGCACGCTTTCCTTCGGGTCCTCGACCGCGAGCGCCGAGAGCTGCGGGATGGCCCGCTCGATCACGACGCGCGGCTGCACCACGCCCTTGACCGCGCCCGAGCGCATGTTGTTGATCGCCTGCTCGACCCAGGCGACGAACCCGTCCATGCGCGCGAGGAAATTGTCGTAGTCCTGCACGGTCACAAACGGATGCACGTCACCGCCGGCACCGATGACCGCGAACTGCGCCGGCCGTCCGAAGAGCTGGTCGACGGGCAGCAGCTCGGCCGGATACCGGTACCCCTCGATCGCGATCTCGCGGCCGTACTTGAAGGCGTCGAAGGTGATGCGGTCGGAATCGCTCAGGCCTGCGGGATCGACCGCGCGCAACTCCTCGAGCGAGTCTTGCTCGTTGGCGAGCGAATCGGCGAGCCAGGTCGGGCTCAAGTAGTCGCCGAACCGTGCGTCGTACTGGTGGTCACCCTGCGCGCTCGCATCGAGCGGATTGAGCTCGAGCCAGCGCTCGTACCAGGAATCGACCACGGCGGCCAGGCGTTGGGCATCAGGGCTCGCGTCGGCCGCCGATGCAGCCGGATCGCTGCCGTCCGCTCCGTGCTTGCCGCATCCGCCCGCGGCAAGTGCGAACAACCCGGCGAGCAGCAGACGTCGTCGACCGACCGGCATGTGCCTCAACGTCGCGCTTCGATCCAGCGGTCGATCTTGCGCTCGAGGATCTCCATCGGCACGGCGCCGTCGCTCAAGACCTCGCGGTGGAAGTCCCGGATGTCGAATTTCCCGCCCAGCGACGCCTCCGCCTTGCGGCGCATTGCCTGGATGCGCAGATCGCCAACCTTGTAACCGAGCGCCTGCCCGGGCCAGGCGATGTAGCGCTCGACTTCGGATTCGACATCCGATGGCGCGAGCGTGGAGTTCGCGATCATGTACTCGATCGCCTGCTCGCGGCTCCAGCCCTTCGCATGCAGACCGGTGTCGACCACGAGCCGCATTGCGCGCAGCTGCTCGTCGTTGAGGCGGCCGAAGGCCTGGTACGGATCGGTAAAGAGACCCAGCTCCGGGCCGAGATACTCGGCGTACAGCGCCCAGCCCTCGACATAAGCGGTGTAGTCGCCTCCGAAGCGGCGAAACCGCGGCAACCCCGTCAGCTCCTGCTGGATTGATATCTGGAAATGATGACCCGGCGATGCCTCGTGCAGCGACAGCGTCTCCATGCCGTAGCGCGGCTGCGATTTCAGATCGTAGGTATTGACGTAGAAGATGCCCGGCCGCGAGCCGTCAGCCGAGGCCTGCTGGTAGGAGGCGCCTGCGGCCGACTTGGCGCGAAACGCCTCGACCTCGCGCACCTCGTAGTTCGCCTTCGGCAACAGGGAGAAGAGCCTGGGCAGTGCAGCGTCGATCCGCCTCTTCACGTCCACGTATCCGGCGACCAGGTCCGCGCCGCGCGTGTAATAGAACTTCGGATCGCTGCGCAGGTACGCGAAGAAGGCCGGCAGGTCGCCCTGGAACCCGACCGTCTGTCGCACCTCCTCCATCCTGCGCAGGATCCGCGCCACCTCGCTCAGGCCAAGCTGGTGTATCTCCTCGGGTGTCATCGCGGTCGTGGTGTGCTCGGCGACGAGAAACCGGTACCAGGCCTCGCCGTCCGGCAGCGCCGTCCAGGCGACGCTCGTGCGCGTGCGCGGGAGGTACTCGTCGTGCACGAAGGTGCGCAGCCGCCGGTAGGCGGGCACCAGCTCGTCGCGGATCGCAGAGCTGTATGCGGCGGTCAGCCGTTCACGGTCGGCGGCGCTGAATCCCGCCGGAAAGTTCCGGATCGGTCCGTAGTAGTCGCTCATCGTGGGATCGTCGACGATCATCGCGTCGAGCTGAGGCAGCACCTTCTCCATGACCGGCCGCGGCTGAACCACGTCCTTCGCAATGCCTTCGCGCATGTTGACGATCGCCTGGTCAATCCAGACGATGAAGCCGTTGAGACGCATGAGCCATTTGTCGTAGTCCTCGACGGTCGCGAAGGGCTGCGCATTGGTACCCGAGCCGAGCGCGGGCATCGTCGCCTGTAGCCCGCCGGTCTGGTCGATCGGGATGAGGTAATCCGGGAAACGCTCGGACTCGAGCGCGCGCTCGCGTTCCCGCAGGAAGATCTCGAGCGAGATGCGGTCCGGTCCGTCGAGCGTGTTGGCGTCGATCCGCCTGGCGGCGGCCACGTACCGCTCGTTCAGCTCGTGCTGCCTGGCGCGCTGCTCGGGCCCGATATCGTTCGGCAGCCGATCGTTGTAGCGGTTATCGCCGATGAAGGTCGCGAGAAGCGGATTCAGCTCGAGCAGCTCCTCGAAATAGCGATCGAGCAGCGTGGCGAGCTCCGCGTGGGCGTCGGCGACCGGCGCTGCGGCTGGGGGCACCTGCGCCGCGGGAGGAGCCGGGGATTCAGTGGCACAGGCGGTAAGCAGGACGGCGGCAGTCATGACCACGGTGACACGCGGCATCTGGATACTCAGGCTGGTCTGATTGGCCGCGGAGTATAGAGCAGCGATGGCCGCCGTTTCAGAGCCGCGGACGCGGCGCAGGCGCGCTTCGTCGCGGGCTTTCAGCGCTCTCAGCGCTCTAAGATGGCCGTCACGCCCATACCGCCCGCGGTGCAGATCGAAATCAGCCCGCGACCGTGGCCGCGCCCGGCGAGCTGCTTGGCGAGCGTCGCGACGATACGCGCGCCGGTGGCGGCAAACGGATGCCCGACGGCGAGGCTGCTGCCGTTGACGTTGAGTTTCGCGCGATCGATCGCCCCGAGCGGTCCGTCGAGGCCGAGCTTGTCACGGGAGAACTCAGGCGACTCCCACGCCTTGAGCGTGCACAGGACCTGCGCGGCGAAGGCCTCGTGGATCTCGTAGAAATCGAAGTCCGAGAGCGCGAGCCGCGCATCAGCGAGCATCCGTGGGACGCCGTAAGCGGGCGCCATGAGGAGCCCCTCGCCGTGGACGAAATCGACGGCCGCCACCTTGCCGTAGGTGAGCCACGCCTGCACCGCCAGACCGCGGGCACGCGCCCACTCCTCGCTGGCGAGCAGCACCGCTGCCGCCCCGTCGGTCATCGGGGTCGAGTTGCCGGCGGTCAGGGTGCCACTGCCTTGCATGGGAAACGCGGGGCGGAGCTTTGCGAGCTTCTCGAGCGTGCTGTCGCGGCGCAGGTTGTCGTCGACCGCGAGCCCGTGGAATGGAACCACCAGGTCGGCGAAGAAGCCGGCGTCGTACGCCGCGGCGGCGCGCCGATGGCTGTCCAGCGCGAATGCATCCTGCGCCTCGCGCGTGATCTGCCAGGTGCGCGCCATGAGCTCGGTGCTCTGGCCCATGGAGAGCCCGGTTCGTGCCTCGACCACGGCCGGCAAGCTGGGCCTGAAATGCGACGGCCGTAGTCCGAGCCATGGCTTGAGACGCTCGCCCGGCGACCGCCCCCGCGAGCTGCGCAGCAGGATCCTGCGCAGGCCCTCGCTCACGCCGATCGGCACGTCGCTCGCGGTGTCGACACCGCCCGCGAGGCCGTTGTCGATCTGTCCGAGGGCAATCTTCATGCCGATCAGTATCGTGGCCTCGAGGCTTGTGCCACAGGCGCGCTGCAGGTCCATGCCGGGCGTCTCGGCAGACAGCCCGCTCGACAGGACGCTCTCGCGCACCAGGTTGTAGTCGCGCGAGTGCTTGAGCACGGCACCCGCCGCGACATCGCCCAGCCGCTCGCCTTTGAGCGAGTAGCGGTCCACCAGGGCGCGCAACGTCGCGACCAGCATGTCCTGATTGCTGCACTCCGCGTACGCGCCCATGGAGCGTGCGAACGGGATGCGAACGCCGCCGACGACGGCGACACGCCTAACCTGCGATCCAACCAGCATGGATTGCCTCCGGAAATGGGGACAGTCCCTGCTTGCCAGTGTACGACGCGGCTGTTGGCGGAACAGGGGCTGTCCCTATTTCTGATACCGTGCCGCGATTTACCAAGGCGGGCGCAGCGCATGCTCGATTTCAATGCGGTCATCGGCGCGGTCAACGCACCGGACAGCGGCGCCTTTGCGGCCGAGCGCCGCAAGTGATTGAATCGCACTCTTAAGCTCAGGAGGCACCCGATGGGAATGCTGCAGTTGCGCGCCAAGGACGGTCACAACCTGTCGGCCTACATGGTGGCGCCCGAGGGCAAACCGCGCGGCGGCGTGGTGGTGATCCAGGAGATCTTCGGCCTCAACTCGCACATCAAGCGGGTGACCGAGCAATACGCCGGGCTGGGCTATCTCGCCGTCGCGCCGGCCTTGTTCGATCGCATCAAGCGCAACGTCGAGCTGTCGTACAGCGACTTGCAGCCGGGCATCGACCTGATGATGAAAACGACCAACGAGGGCGTGCTCGCGGACGTCAACGCCGCGGTCGACGCGGTTGCGCGTGCCGGACGCACCGGGATGGTGGGCTACTGCTGGGGCGGGCGGGTGACGTATCTGGCGGCCTGCCGCATCAACATCGCCGCCGCCGTGGCTTATTACGGCGGCGGAATAGCGCAGCTGCTCGACGAAACGCCGAAGTGCCCGATCATGTTCCACCACGGCGAGCGCGACGCGTTCATCCCGGCCTCGGACGTGGCGAAGATCCGCGCAGCGGTGCCGAAGGGCGTGTTCCATCTCTATCCGGCCAACCACGGCTTCAACTGCACGGACCGGGCCGATTACGACGTCGCGAGCGCCCGCCTTGCCTTCGAGCGCTCGAGCGAGTTCTTCCGCAATCACATCGGCTGACGCGGGCGGGTTGCGCCCGCGCGACCAGGATGGGTGAGCACATGACTTTGAAACTCAAGGATGCGGCGCTGCTCCGCCAGCAGTGCTATGCCGACGGCGAATGGCGCGATGCCGACCAGGGCGGCAAGCACGAAGTCAGAAACCCCGCGACCGGCGAGGCACTGGGCACGGTGCCCGAGTTCGGCGCCGCCGAGACGAAGCGGGTCATCGCCGCGGCGCGTGCCGCGTTTCCCGCCTGGGCGGCGCGCACCGCAAAGGATCGCGCGACGCTGCTGCGACGCTGGCACGACCTCATGCTCGCCAACGTCGACGATCTCGCGACGCTCATGACCGCCGAGCAGGGCAAGCCGCTCGCCGAGTCGAAGGGCGAGATTAGCTACGCGGCCTCGTTCATCGAGTGGTTCGCCGAGGAAGGCAAGCGCCTGTATGGCGACGTCATCCCGGGGCACCAGCCCGACAAGCGCATCGTCGTCCTGCGCCAGCCGGTCGGCGTCGTCGCCGCGATCACGCCGTGGAATTTTCCGGCCGCAATGATCACCCGCAAATCGGGTCCGGCGCTCGCCGCCGGCTGTACTTTCGTCTGCAAGCCGGCGACGCAGACGCCGTATTCGGCGCTCGCGATGGCCGAGCTCGCGCACCGCGCCGGCATTCCGCGCGGTGTGTTCAACGTGATCACAGGCCCCGCGAGCGCGATCGGCGGTGAGATGACGTCCAACCCCGACGTCCGCAAGCTCACCTTCACCGGCTCGACCGAGATCGGCAAGAAACTCATGACCCAGTGCGCGGGCACGCTCAAGAAGCTCTCGCTAGAGCTGGGCGGCAACGCGCCCTTCATCGTGTTCGCCGACGCCGATCTCGACGCCGCGGTCGCTGGTACGATCGCGAGCAAGTATCGCAACACCGGCCAGACCTGTGTCTGCGCGAACCGGATCCTGGTGCAGGACGGCGTGTACGAGGCTTTCGTCGCGAAGCTCGTCGAGGCCGTGCGCAAGCTCCGCGTGGGCGACGGACTCAAGGGCGCGACCGACCAGGGCCCCCTGATCGATTCGCGCGCGGTAGCCAAAGTCGAAGAGCACATCGCGGATGCGCTCGCCAAGGGCGGCAAGGTGGCTTATGGCGGCAAGCGTCACGCGCTGGGCGGCACGTTCTTCGAGCCGACGGTGATCACGCAGGTAAAGCCCGACATGCTCGTCGCGCGCGAGGAGACCTTTGGTCCGGTGGCACCGATCTTCGGCTTCAAGGACGAGAAGGACGCGGTCCGCATGGCGAACGACACCGAGTTCGGCCTTGCCTCGTATTTCTACACACGCGACCTCGCGCGCGCGTGGCGCGTGGCGGAGGCGCTCGAATACGGCATCGTCGGGCTCAACACCGGGATCATCTCGACGGAGGTCGCCCCGTTCGGCGGGGTCAAGGAGTCCGGCGTGGGCCGCGAGGGCTCGAAATACGGAATCCTCGACTACACCGAGCTCAAGTACCTCTGTATCGGCGGCATCGAGGCTTGAGCCCGGCTGATCCAGGCCCACACCCGACGCCGCGACCACGCGAGCCGCTCGGCGACCCCACCCTTCTCCGGCTGCTCGCCGCGATCTCGGCGCTCGGGCCGATCGCGACAAATCTGTACCTGCCGGCATTACCTGACGTCCGCGCCGACTTCGGCGCGACCGTCGCCGCCGTACAGACGACCTTCTCGATCTCGCTTGTCACCTTCGCAACGGGAATCATGGTCTGGGGGCCGCTCTCCGACCGGTACGGTCGTCGCACGGCGGTGATCACCGGGCTCGCGATCATGATCGCGGGCTCGCTGCTGAACCTTACGGCGCCCAGCCTCGCGTGGCTGATCGCCGGGCGCGGCATCCAGGCCTTCGGCACGGCGGCCGGACTGGTCGTCGCGCGCGCGATCGTGACCGACCGCTTTCCCGCCGATCGAATCGCGCGGACGCTCGCCGGACTGACCATGGCCTCGGTCCTGGGGAACGCGCTCGCGCCAACGGCGGGCGGCTACCTCGTCGCGGCGTTCGGCTGGCGATCGGTATTTGCCGTGCTGGTTGCCGCCGCGCTCGTCGTTGCCGTCGCGGCCTGGCGGGGACTGCCCGAGACGCACGGGCACGGCGGCCACCCACCTCGCGTGCGCGACATGCTCGCGACCGCCCGCATGCTGCTCGGCGAGCCGCTCTTCGTACATTGCATCGTGCAGAGCGCGGTGGTCTACGCGATCTTCTTCGTGTTCATCTCGCTCTCGCCGCACATCATGGTCGACGCGCTCGGCCGCAGCGGCACCGAGTTCGGGCTGTATTACCTCTTCATCGCCGTCGGCTATTTTCTGGGCAACTGGTCGGTGGGCCGGCTCGCCTCGCCACGCGGGCAGCACTGGATGGTGTCAACCGGACTCACGATCCAGCTCGTCGCCGCAGCGGCGGGTCTCGCGCTTGTGCTCATGCACGTCGAGCACCCACTCAGCATCTTCATCCCGATGGGCGTGCTCGCCTATGGACAGGGGCTCACGCTGCCGAGCGTCACCGCGAGCGCGGTCAGCCTGACGCGCGAGAACGTCGGCGTAGCCTCGAGCGTCATCGGCTTCCTGCCGCAGCTCATCGGTGCTCTGGCACTGCAGGGGATGGGACATTTCCCCACGGATACTGCGCTGCCGATGATGGTCTTCTGCGCTGCCGTCGCCGTGCTCGGTTACGTGGTGGTGCGATTTGCGCCGAGCTTCGACGTGGTGCGGACGCAGTAGCGCCGCGTCATTTCCGTTGGCGGTTCTTCGCGGCTCGGGCGCGCGCCGGCTTGCGGTTGATGGCCATTTCGGCCAGCACCCCCAGGATGATGCCGATCACGCCCCAGATCCAGTCGTTTTGCATCAGCATCCCGCCCGCCACGTCCATAAGCATCAAATTCATGACCAACGCCTTTACAAGTCTCCTCGCCCGCGCTATCTAACCGCGGGGGTCCGCGGAAAACCCGCGATCGCGTCAAACATTTTCCAAGGGCAGTCGGGTGGGGTGCGCAGCACGAGGTCCGCGTCATGAGATCCACTGCATCTGCACAAATCATCATGGCCGCGGTACTCGCCGCAGGCAGTGCGCGTGCGCCCGCGGACTCTCACTGGATCCCCGTCGCACAGACCGACGAAAGCCTGTATCTGCTCGATGAGGCAAGCATCGAAGTTCGCTCCGGTCTGCTCACGGCGTGGGAGCTCGTTGACTACGCGGCTCCGCAACACGCGGACGGCGTGCTCTATCGCTCGCAGCTGAATCTGCGTGCCTATCGGTGCGCGGATCGGAGCTGGGACGTGCTGAAGGTCACCCGATTCGCGGGGTCACGGCGCTCGGGCGAGGCCGTCCTCTCCAGCAGTTTTCCGCCGTCGGGCGCAACGTGGCAACCGGTTGCGGCCGAATCCGTCGCGGCCCACATGCTGGATCGTGTGTGCACGCTCGCAGGCGCCGCGGCGCGTGACGGAGTGGCGGGTCCTTCCAGGGATCCGTCGCAGTCCTGACGTCGGCGCAGCGCCGTCGCTATGGGCGGCTCATGTAGGGCCGGAAGAACGCGATCGCCTCCTCCGCCTGGCGGCGCCAGTTCTCCGGGTACCAGTCCGAGTGATCCTCGCCTTCGAAAGCGACCAGGCGGACGCTCTTGCCGGCCGCGTCGAGCGCCTCCTTCATGATCCGCGACTGAGCGATGGGAACGACCTCATCGGCGCTGCCATGCATGAGCAGAATCGGGATGCGGATCTCCCTGGCACGCAGCCGCGGCGACGCCGCGCCGATCGCGGCCGCGTCCGTCTCGGGATCGCCGATCAGCTCGACCCAGTGTTCGTACTGCGCGGAGTCGGTGCCGCCCTTGCGACGCGTGTACTTCAGAAACACTTCGAGATCGCTCACGCCGGCGAGCGAAACCGCTGCACGGTACAGGTCGGGCGTAACCACCGCGCCCATGAGCGCCGCGTAACCGCCGTAGCTCGCGCCGTAGATCACGATGCGCTGGCGGTCCGCAACCCCGTGCTTCACGAGATCGTCGACCGCATCGGTCACATCGTCCTGCATGCGCTTCGCCCACTGCCGGTGACCGGCCTCGGCGAATCGCCGCCCGTAGCCCGACGAGCCGCGAAAGTTCGGCTGCAGCACCAGCCAGCCCTGGGCGGCGAAGGCCTGCGCCACCGCGTCGAAGTCGACAGTGTCGCGGCTCTCCGGCCCGCCGTGCGGCATGACGACAAGCGGCAGCGGCCCGGCCGGAGCGTCGTTCGGCCGGGTCAGGTAGCTAGTGATCATCGCGCCGTCGCGCATCCGGGCTTTTCGTACCTCGACGCCGGCGAGGCGTTCCGGCTCCAGCCACTCGCGCGCGGAAGTGACGAAGTCGAGCTTGGCGCGGCCGACGTCGTACAGGTAGTAGTCGCCCGGCGCCCTGGGGCCCACCACCTCGAGCAGCAACCGGCTCGCAGCCCGATCGATGCCGCGCACGAAGACGTTCGCCTCGCCCTTGAAGTACCGCTGCACACCTTCGAGGTGCTTCTGCAGCGTCCGGTCGGTGAGCACGTAATTGAGCGTATCGCCGAAGTAGGTCACGCCGGCGAAGCGATCGTCGACGTAGAACACGCGATGCAGGTCGTAGTCCCGGATGTCGCTCACAGCCGGCCCCAGCGCCTTCGTCCGGATGTCGAAAATGTGGATGTTGGCCGTGTCCGCACCGTCCTTGCGGGCACGGACATAGATCTGTCCGGCGCCGGGCGCATCGCCGGCGTACTCCCAGTCGAGCACGTCACTGTGCACGCGACCGTACTGGGCGATCAGGGACCAGCCCTCGTCCTCTCCGCCGGAGTGGCCATACACCCGCACCGTGGTGGCACTGTCGTTCTGGTCATAGCGCAGTGCAGGCTGTCCATCGTCGACTCGCCATGCGAACGTTCCGGTGCGCCCGCGCGCGATCTGAGTTGCGGCACCGGTGTTCACGTCGACGCGGAACAGGTTGTAGTTGTGGCCCGTCCACGCGGGCATGAGCACCTGCGATGTGGTGCCCGGCACCCTGCCCACGACGCGATCGAGACCGATCGCACGACGCAGCAGGACGGTCTGGTTCTCGAACAGCATCCGGGGATTGGTGCCGTCGGCATCGATCGCCATGATCCGCCGACTGGGGATGCTGTCGTCGGTACCGTCGTCGACGGTCACACCCACGAGAAGCCGCATCGGACTCGCCCAGTCGAGCCAGTTGATCGATACCCGGTCGCGCTCGCCCAGCGAGAACTTGAGCGGCTCCGCGCGGCTATCGGCAGCGCCGACCTCGACGATCGTCAGCACGTCGCCATGCGCCTTGTTACCGGAACGCAACGCGAGCGCCACCTTGGCGCCGTCGGGCGAAAGCGCAATGTCCCGCACACGCGTGGGCCGCAGCAGCTCCTCGACGCTGTGCGGCGCGGCAAACACCGGACCGGCGCCGAGTATGGCGAGCAGCAGCGCCGGCCCGGACCTGAACGGCAAGTGGGACCTCCCGGTTTCAGTCGGCCGCGGCCAACTCGGCAAGATCCCTGAGACTCTTCGCCCAGACCTTCTTCTGCTTGAGCGCCGCATTCTGCGAAGCGAGCTTCTCCTGCTGCACCGTGATCTGCGCCTTCCCCCGGCCCTTGGCGTAGAAATAGAAGCTTATGCTCCTGCTGCCGTCCTTCGAGGTCGCACGCATCGACTTGGGACGGGTCGCCTTGTGCACGACTACGCCGGGTGGCAACCACCTCTGTTGCCGCTTTTCGTCGGCTGCGGTTGCGTAGAGCCGCTCGAGCCCGGCGGCCACGGTCAGACTGCCGCTCGCCGCGAAGCCGTCCGCCTTCTGCAGGTCGGCACGCTTTCCGGTCAGGCGCTCGTAGCCGACCGTCACGGATTGGGCCCACCAGTCACCCACGCCGAAGCGCCCATGCACGAGCTCGGCGATGGCGGTGTGCGATAGATCCCGGGCGCCGGCACCATCGAGCGCCACGATCCACTCCGCCCAGATGCGCCCAGTCCTCGCAGCGATGGCCGCATCGCTCACGGGCGCAGACGCCGCAGGTTGCGTCGCGCGCTTTCTCGTCGCCATCCGTCACCACCCCCGGTGCCGCGTAACGGGTTATTAGCTTACTCCCGGCCGGGCCGTTTTTTTGTCGCTGACGCAGCCTTCCGGTATCGTTGCGCACCTCCCCAGCGCCGTGTGCCGATGCCCGAATACACCGGAACCAGGGACTTCACGCACGGAATGCCGCCGCGGCTCGGGTTGCTGCTGGTGAACCTGGGAACCCCGGACGCGCCGACGACGCGTGCCGTGCGCCGCTACCTCGCCGAGTTCCTGTCAGACCCGCGGGTGATCGAAGCTCCGCGCGCGCTGTGGTGGCTCGCGCTGCACGGAGTGGTCCTCCGGATCCGGCCACGCCGCAGCGCTGCCGCGTACGCGAGGATCTGGACGCCGCAGGGATCGCCGCTACTCGTGGATTCCGAAGCGCTGGCGCAAGGGCTGCAGCGCCGGCTCGCGGTCAGATTCGGCGACCGGGTGCTGGTGAGTCTCGCCATGAGCTATGGCCTGCCGTCGATCGGTTCCGCCCTCGAGCACCTGCGGCGTCAGAACGTGCGGCGCCTGCTCGTGCTGCCGCTGTATCCGCAGTACTCGGGCACGACCACGGCTTCGGTCTTCGCACGCGTGACCGCCGAGCTCGCGCGCTGGCGATGGATTCCCGAGCTGCGGTTCGTCAATGACTATCATGACGAGGAGGCCTACCTGGCGGCAGTGGCCGACAGCGTCGCGGAGCACTGGCGCCTGCACGGGCGCAAGCACCTGCTGTTCTCCTTCCACTCGATTCCGCAGCGTTACTTCGCCGCGGGTGACCCGTATCACTGCCAGTGCCAGGCGACGGCCCGCGGGGTTGCCGCGCGGTTGGACCTGGCCGCCGAGGACTGGTCGGTGGCGTTTCAGTCGCGGCTCGGGCGGGAACCCTGGCTGCAGCCATACACGGACGTGCTCCTGGAGAGGTACGCACAGTCGGGGCCGAGACAAGTGACCGTGGTTTGCCCGGGCTTTGCCGTCGACTGCCTGGAGACACTCGAGGAGATCGACATGCGCAATCGTGCGGCATTTTTCCTCCGCGGCGGCGACGAGCTCGATTACGTGCCATGCCTCAACTCGAGCGAGTCGCATACGCATTTGCTCGAGCAGCTGCTGCTCCGCCATGCGTCTGGCTGGCCCGAGATCGAGGGTCGGGGCGATCCGGCCGCGCTTGCAGGCGCGCGCGAGCGGGCGCTTGCGATGGGCGCCCCGCGCTAGCCTCCGGTGGAAGCGCACACGACATAAGCTGCCATGACTCAGGCGAGCCCCAACCGTCCGTCCGCCCCCAGCTGCCGCCTGGCGCCGCCGCCAGCCAAACCCTGCGGCGCTCAGTAAGCTAATTGACATGCTCGGGCGATTCCTCGAGGTCAGCGTGCACACCCCCGACGTGCGGGCGTCGCTGGCGTTTTACGAGTCGATCGGTTTTGTGCAGGCGACCGTGGGCGAGGTCTGGACGCACCCGTACGCGGTCGTCACCGACGGACATCTCTACCTGGGGCTGCACGGCACCGGCATCCCCTCGCCTTCGTTGACCTGGGTGCGGCCGGATCTTGCCAGCCACGCGTCCGAGCTCGAGGCGCTAGGGATCCAATTCGATTTCGTGCGCTTCGGTGAGGAAAGGTTCCACGAGCTCGGGTTCTCCGATCCGTCGGGACACACCATCACGCTGATCGAGGCGCGCACCTTCTCGCCGCTGGCCGTGGGTCATGCGCCAACTACCGCGATCGGCTACTTCGAGGAATTCGGGCTGCCGACCACGGATCTCGATGTCGCGAGCGCCTTCTGGGACAAGCTGGGTCTCGTTGCCTTCGAACGGGTCGAGGAGCCGTTTCCGAAGGCGGTGCTCGCCGGCTCGGATATCAACGTCGGTCTCTACGAGATCGAGCTGCGCGCGCCAGTGCTCGCATTCTCCGATCCGGTGATGGGCGAACGCATCGAGGCGCTGCGCGAGAAGGGATTCCGGTTTCAGTCGCGGCTGCCACGCGGGCTCGATCCGCGCGAGAACGCCATCCTCGAGGCGCCCGAAGGCACCCCGCTGCTGTTGATGAGAGCCGACGAATAACGCCCGCGGTTCCAGCCCTCAGCGAGAGGCGCCCACCGCTCGCGCAACGACGTCGAAGTGGATCTCGACCTCGTCGGCCACCGCGATGGCGCCGCCCACGATGCTGAACGGCTTGATGCCGAGCTCGCTCTGCAGGACCGTGAAACTGCCCCGGGCGGAGACCAAATCCGCGCCGATGTGCGCCGTGACCGGCACCTCGCGCTCGAGCTGCGCATCGCGGACCACCATGCGAACCTTCAGTTTCGACGGGGCGGTGTCGTCCAACGGGCCCGCCGAGCTGACGACGATCTCCGGGTAACTCGCGGCATCAAGCACGTCGGAACCGAGCATGTTGCGGCGGGTCCCGGCGCGCGCGTCCTCGGGCACCTTCGCCGCGAACTCCGGGCCGGCAGCGGCGCGCGCCGCCGGGTCGTCGACGACGAACGCGTCGACCGGCACGCGTACCTCGAAGCCCGACAGATCGGGTGTGGTCCCGAACCAGACCCGACCCGTCTCATCGGCAGAGGTCATGACGTGCACGTGACCAAAGCCGGACAGCTTGCCGGCACGCCGGACCAGCATGGTGACGACGCTTGCCTGCGGGTCGACCTCGAACTCGCGTGCGCCGGCCGGCACCGCGGCCCGCGGTGAGCTGGTCGCGGGTCCCGGAGCCGGCGGCTCGGGACGCCTTGGCGCACAGCTCGCGAGTACGGCGCACGCCAGCGCGGCAAACAAAGGCGCCGGCCATCGATTCGGCCCTGGCCCTTTCGGTCTGCCGCGCCAACCGCGGCCTGCGGGCTGCGTTAGTATCGAGTGGTCGCCGTACTCCAAGGATCCCTCCGGATGCTGCGCAATACGCCTTCGTCCTACGGCTCGGTCGCGAAGCTGCTGCACTGGAGCATCGTGGTCCTGATAATTACACAACTGGTGCTGGGGATTTCAGCCGACGACCTGCCCAACGGGCTGCGCAAGCTGGAGCTCCTTGCATGGCACAAGTCGTTCGGGATGCTGATCCTGATGCTCGCCCTGGTGCGCCTCGCGTGGCGATACGCGAACCCCCGCCCGGTGCCGCCCGCGGACATGCCGCGCTGGCAGCGGCTCGCCGCGGTCGGCACGCACCGCCTGCTCTATGCGTTGATCCTGCTGCAGCCGCTGACCGGTTGGCTGATGTCGTCCTATAAGAACTACCCCGTCAGCTTTTTCGGCCTGTTCCAGTGGCCGGACCTGGTGGCGCCCGATGCGGGGATGCACGAGCTCTTCGAAGAAGTGCATGAGTGGCTTGCGCGCCTGCTGGTGACCGTCGCGATCATCCACGCGTCCGCCGCTCTCTATCACCACTTCGGACGCCGGGACGACGTGCTGCGCCGGATGCTGCCGTTTACCGGCACCGTCCTGCTGCTGATTCTGACCGCGGGCAACGCCTTGGCGGCCGCTGCCTGGCGTACTGACGCGGCGGACAGTCAACTGGTGTTCCGCGCTATGCAGGCCGGCGCGGAATTCGAGGGCCGTTTCAAGCGCTTCACCCCGGAGATCCGGTTCGACCCGGCCGACCTGGCCGGCAGTCGATTCCTGGTCGAGATCGACACGCGCTCGGCCGATACGCAGGACGGCGATCGCGACGCGGCGCTTGCGAGCGGCGACTTCTTCGCCACGGACCGCTGGCCGACTGCACGGTTCGAGACAACGGCGTTTGCCGCCAAGGGCGCGGGCAAGTTCGAAGCACGGGGCCGTCTGACCATCCGCGACGTAACTCGGGATGTGCTGCTGCCGTTCACGTTCACCCCGGCCGCCGATGGCCAGCACGCGACGCTCGCGGGTGGTACCACCATCCGGAGGCTCGACTTCGGTGTCGGCCAGGGCGAATGGACCGACACGACCTGGGTCGGCAACGAGGTCAAGATCCGCTTCGAGCTCCGCCTTGCTTCGGACCACAGCGCGCGCTGATTCCTGCGCTGCAGCAAAGCCGGTTTCACTCCACCCTTAGGAACTCGCGCGTTGCGGGCATAGAATGCCCGGGCTGCATGCGCAGCATTGATCTCCCGACACAACCGTACGAACGCTGGGGGTCCACATGTCATCCCGGTTCACGGCGCCGTATCGGCGCTTGTTCTTGCCCTTCGTCGTCGCGCTGGCGATCACCGCCTGCCAGAAAAAGACCGAACCGGCCGCGCAAGCACCCGCAGCCGCGGCTGGTCCCACCGCCGAGACACTCGAGGGCCAGGTGGACATCGTCGCCTGGCCGGGCTACATCGAGCGCGGCGATACCGACAAGAACTACGACTGGGTGTCGGCGTTCGAGCAGGAAACCGCGTGCAAGGTGAACGTAAAGACCGCGGGCACGTCGGACGAGATGGTGTCGCTCATGACGCAGGGTGGCTATGACCTCGTCACTGCCTCTGGCGACGCGTCGATTCGGTTGATCCGCGGCGGCACCGTGCAGCCCGTCGATATCAGCCGCGTCCCGAGCTACGCGAACGTCGACGAGCGCCTCAAGGAGGCGCCCTGGCACTTCGTCGACGGCAAGCACTACGGCACGCCCTACCAGTGGGGTCCGAACGTGCTGATGTACAACACGACAGTGTTCAAGACGGCGCCGACCTCGTGGTCGGTCGTGCTGGAGCCGCAGAAGTTGCCCGACGGCAAGTCGAACAAGGGACGCATCCAGGGCTATGACGGCCCGATATACGTCGCGGATGCGGCGCTGTATCTCATGGCCAAGCGGCCCGAGCTCGGTATCAAGAATCCCTACGAGCTCAACGAAGAGCAGTACACCGCGGCGCTCGAGGTGCTGCGCAAGCAGCATCCCCTCGTGCATCGCTACTGGCACGACGCCAACGTCCAGGTGCAGGACTTCACCAACGAAGGTGTGGTCGCCTCGAGCTCCTGGCCCTTCCAGGTCAATACGCTGGTGGCCAACAAACAGCCGATCGCGAGCACCGTACCCACCGAAGGCGCCACGGGATGGGCGGATACGACCATGCTCGCCACGGATGCCAAGCACCCGAACTGCGCATACCGGTGGATGGAGTGGTCGCTCAATGCCAAGGTGCAGGGTGATCTCGCGTCCTGGTTCGGATCGGTGCCCGCGGTGCCGGCGGCCTGCGAGGGCAACGCGCTCCTCGGACCGGAGGGCTGCAAGACCAACGGCTTCGACAATTTCGACCGCATCTGGTTCTGGCGCACGCCCGAAGCGACCTGCGCGCAGGGGACCTGCGTGCCGTACAGCCGCTGGGCGACCGATTATGTCGCGGTGATGGGCGGCCGCTAGGAAGCGGCCGCCAGGAGGGGACGCTTCCCGTTTCCAGCTCGCGGCGCGACTGTCTGTGACGGATCAACGGAAAAGGGACGCGTCCCCTGCGATCGAACTGCGTGAGGCGTCCCGGGCCTTCGGCCCGGTCGTCGCCCTCGACCGCATTTCGCTCACGATCTCGCCGGGCGAGTTTTTCGCGCTTCTGGGCCCGTCCGGCTCCGGCAAGACGACCTGTCTGCGGCTGATCGCGGGCTTCGATCACCCGGACAGCGGGCAGGTGTTGCTCGACGGTGTCGACGTCACCGACATTCCGCCCTTCGAGCGCAACGTCAATACCGTGTTCCAGGACTACGCGCTCTTTCCGCACATGAACGTCGCGGACAACGTTGCTTATGGGCTCCGCGTACGGGGGGTTGCCGCCGCGGAACGGCGCAAGCGGGCGCTCGAGATGCTCGACCTCGTCCAGCTCGAATCGTTCGCCGACCGCAGGTCGACGCAGCTCTCGGGCGGCCAGAAGCAGCGCGTCGCCCTCGCACGCGCGCTCATTAATCAGCCGAAGGTCCTGCTGCTCGACGAGCCGCTCGGGGCGCTCGACCTGAAGCTTCGCGAGGAGATGCAGACCGAGCTCAAGAGCCTGCAGCAGCGCCTGGGGATCACCTTCGTGTTCGTCACGCACGACCAGGGTGAAGCCTTATCCATGGCGAACCGCGTGGCGGTCTTCAACGCCGGGCGCATCGAGCAGCTCGACACGCCGCGTGCGCTCTATACGCGGCCCAAAACGGCTTTCGTCGCGGGCTTCGTCGGCAGCGCGAACGTGGTGGAGTCCGACCTCGCGGAGCGGCTCACCGGGCGACGCCAGGCCTTCGCAATCCGCCCCGAGCTGATCCGGATCGTGACAAACGGCGCTCCGCCCGCGGATCACGTAGTCACAGAGGGCGTGCTCGAGAACATCCTCTATCACGGCGCAAGCAGCCGATGTCACGTGCGCACGGGCGACGGCGCCGTGCTCGCAGTCGCGCAGGCGGAATCGGGCGACGCAGCGGCGCTGCCGGCTCCCGGCACGCGCGTGCGGATCTCGTGGCCCAGGGCGAGCGCCGTGCCGCTCGAGTGACGATGGTCGCCCGCAGCGTCTCGCGGTTTCTCCACGGCCGCCAGGGTTTCTACCTCGCGCTGCTGCTTGCGCCGCCACTGCTGTGGCTGGGCACGGTCTATCTCGCCTCGCTCTTCGCGCTGCTCGCGCAGAGCTTCTACGCGATCGACGAGTTCACGGCGCGGGTCGTGCCGGAGCTGACTCTCAAGACCTATCGCCAACTCGTCGGTCACCCGGCGAACGTCGACATCGTTCTGCGCACGGTCCTGATGGCGGTGGCGGTGACGCTCGCCTCCGCGGTGATCGCCTTCCCGGTCGCGAACTACATGGCGCGCCATGCCGGGCCACGGATGAAGGCGCTCTTCTACGTCGGCGTGATGCTGCCGATGTGGACCAGCTATCTCGTCAAGGTCTACGCCTGGCGGCTCCTCCTCGCCAAGGAGGGCATCATTTCCTGGGCGCTCACCGGGCTTGGGCTGCAGGGGCCGCTCGACCGGCTGCTCGCAGTACCCGTGGTCGGCGGTCCCTCGCTGGCCTCCAGCTACATCGGCATGTTCATCGTGTTCGTCTACATGTGGCTGCCGTTCATGATCCTGCCGCTCGCGGCCGCGCTCGAGCGCGTGCCGCAGTCGCTGCTGCAGGCGTCCGCCGATCTCGGCGCCCGGCCCGGGCAGACCTTCCGTACCGTCGTGTTGCCGCTCGCGCTGCCCGGCCTCGCTGCCGGCTCGATCTTCACGTTCTCGCTGACGCTCGGCGACTACATCATCCCGAGCGTGGTCGGCGCGCCCGGTTACTTCATCGGCATGATGGTCTACCAGCAGCAGGGCACGGCGGGGAACATGCCGCTCGCGGCCGCCTTCTCGATCGTCCCGATCGTACTGATCGCGATCTATCTCGCGCTTGCGCGGCGGATGGGTGCCTTTGATGCGCTCTAAGCGGCATTGGGGAGGAGCATCCGTCGGGCTCAAGCTCGCGGCGGCGGCCGGGCTCGTGTTCCTGCACCTGCCGGTGTGGGTGATCGTGCTGTACGCCTTCACCACCGAGGACCGCACCTACGCCTTTCCACCTCCGGGGCTCACGCTGCACTGGTTCGAGGCAGCGTTCGCGCGCGACGATATCTGGGAAGCGATGCGTCTCTCGCTCATGGTGGCGAGCATCGCTACGCTGGCGGCGCTGATCCTCGGCACGCTCGCGGCCTTCGCACTCGCGCGCAGCAACTTCCGCGCGAAGGAGTCGATCACGCTGCTCTTCGTGCTGCCGATCGCACTGCCCGGCATCATCACGGGACTGGCGCTCCTGGCCGGAATCCGATCCGTCGGACTGACGCCCGGGTTCTGGACCATCGTCGCCGGCCACGCGACCTTCTGCCTCGTCATCGTGCACAACAACGTGATCGCCCGCCTGCGTCGGATACCTCCGAGCTGGGTCGAGGCCTCGATGGACCTGGGCGCCGATGGCTGGCAGACCTTCCGCTACGTACTGCTGCCGCAGATCGCGACGGCGCTGCTCGCGGGCGGGATGCTGGCGTTTGCGCTGTCCTTCGACGAGATCATCGTCACGCTGTTCACCGCCGGGCACGAGCGCACACTGCCGATCTGGTTCTACAACGAGCTGTTCCGGCCGCGCGAGCGACCGATCACCAACGTCGTCGCGGTGATCGTGATCCTCGTGACGCTCGGACCCATACTGCTCGCCTACTACCTGACACGGCCGGACGAGCACTCCTCCGGCAACTGACGCCGAGGCAGCGAGGCACATATGCAGACGAAACTGCTGATCAACGGCAAGCTCACCGCGGGTGGGGGCAAGGTCGAGGATGTTCTGAACCCGGCCACGGGCAAGGTGCTCGCGCGCGTCGCAGAGGCCTCGCGCGAACAGGTGAACGCCGCGGTGGCCGCCGCCGATGCCGCCTTCGAGGGCTGGGCGCGCACGCCACCCAAGGATCGGGCCACGCTGCTGCTCAAGCTCGCCGACCGCATCGAGGCGGACGGGCCGGGCTTTGCGAAAGTGGAGTCGCAGAACTGCGGCAAGCCCTACGCGGCCGCGCTCGCCGACGAGATCCCCGCGATCGCGGACGTGTTTCGCTTCTTCGCCGGCGCCTGCCGCAACCTGACCAGCGCGGTGTCGGGCGAGTATCTCGCGGGCTACACGAGCATGATTCGTCGCGACCCGGTGGGCGTCGTCGCTTCGATCGCGCCCTGGAACTATCCGCTCATGATGGCGGCGTGGAAGCTCGGACCCGCACTCGCCGCCGGCAACACCTGCGTACTCAAGCCGTCCGAGCAGACACCGCTCACCGCATTGAAGCTCGGCGAGCTGCTCGGCGAGCTCTTTCCCGCGGGCGTGGTCAACGTGATTTCTGGGCGCGGAGCGTCGGTCGGTGCGCCGCTGACCCGTCATCCGAAGGTGCGGATGATCTCCCTCACCGGGGATGTGGCCACCGGCGCGAAGATCCTCGAGGCGGCCTCCGACGGGATCAAGCGCACGCATCTCGAGCTCGGCGGTAAGGCGCCGGTGATCGTGTTCGACGATGCGGACCTGGAATCGGTGGTTTCCGGTGTACGCACCTTCGGTTATTACAATTCGGGCCAGGACTGCACGGCGGCGTGCCGGCTCTACGCCGGCGCGAAGGTCTACGACAGGCTCGTGGCGGATCTCACCTCGGCCGTGGGCTCGATCAACGTCGGCGTTCAGACCGCAAAGAACGTCGAAATGGGCCCGCTCATCAGCGCCGAGCAGCGCACTCGTGTAGCCGGCTTCGTCGAACGCGCGAAGAAGCAGAAGCACATCGAAGTCACGACCGGCGGACAGAGTGGTCCCGGTGGCGGTTTTTTCTACGAGCCCACGGTGGTCGCAGGCGCTCGCCAGACGGACGAGATCGTGCAGCGCGAAGTGTTTGGCCCGGTCGTGTCGGTCACGCGCTTCAAGGATCCGGACCAGGCGATCGCGTGGGCCAACGACTCCGATTACGGGCTCGCCTCGTCGGTCTGGACGCAGGACATCGGCAAGGCGCTTACCGTGGCGTCGCGGCTGCAGTACGGCTGCACGTGGATCAACACGCACTTCATGCTGGTGAGCGAGATGCCGCACGGCGGCTTGAAGCGCTCCGGCTACGGCAAGGACCTGTCCATGTACGCGCTCGAGGATTACAGCGTCGTGCGGCACGTCATGGCGAAACTCTAGCGAGGCGCGTACAGCTTCGACGGTCGACGCCCGTCTGCCGCGATCGCAGGCCACAAGGTGGAGCCGATGAAGACTCACACGATTACCGGCGGCGGAGGAACTCCGCTTCACCTGATCGAGACGGGCAACCCGACAGGCCGCCCGATTCTGTTCATCCATGGCTTTTCGCAGTGCTGGCTCGCCTGGAACCGTCAGCTCAACTCGGACCTGGCCGCCAGCCACCGACTCGTCGCGCTGGATCTTCGAGGTCATGGTCTCTCGGGCAAACCTCGAGAGGGCTACGACGACTCGCGACTTTGGGCAGACGACCTCAACGCGGCGATCCACGCTCTCGGACTGGATCATCCGATCCTGTGCGGCTGGTCATATGGACCGCTCGTGATCCTCGATTACCTCCGGCATCACGGTGAGTCTGACATCGGCGGTGTGCACTTCGTCAGCGGGATCACGAAACTCGGCACCGAGCAGGCAATGTCGGCCCTCACACCCGAGTTTCTCGCGCTCGTGCCAGGCTTCTTTGCCACGGACGTCGAGGAGAGTGCACGCAGCCTGAAGTCCCTGTTACGAATGTGCCTGGTCGAAGAGCCGTCGGCCGCCGAGCTGTACCTGATGCTTGGATACAATCTTTCCGTCCCACCGTATGTCCGTCAGGCGCTTTTCTCTCGCTCATTCGACAACGACGATCTCCTCCCGAAAATCCGCAAGCCCGTCCTGATCACGCATGGCGCTGAGGATGCGATCGTCAAACCGGTGGTTGTGGACGAGCACACGGCGAGCATGGCTCATGCGCAAGTTCACGTAATGGCGCACGCGGGGCACGCATCCTTCTGGGACGACGCCCCCGGCTTCAATCAGCGCCTGAGGACGTTCTCTCAGAGCCTGTAGGACCAAGGCCGGCGGTTGGTGGCAATGTTGCTGCTGCTGAAAAACGTGCTCTTCACGGTTCTCGTACCAGGAACAGTCGCCGTCTTCGTGCCGCTGTATTACTTCTCCCACGCCGATTTTGGGACTCCTGCCCGCTCTGTAAGCGCCGGGATGCTGCTGTTCCTGGGCGCTGCGATCTATGCGTGGTGCTTATGGGACTTCGCTATCACCGGTGGAGGGACACCGGCCCCCATCGATCCACCAAAAACGCTCGTCGTGCGTGGCCTGTACCGGTACACGCGCAATCCCATGTACGTGGGAGTTCTGACGGTCATCGGTGGTTGGGCGTTGCTCTTTGGCTCCACGGACCTGGCTATTTACGGTCTCTGCGTGGCCACCGTGTTTCATCTGTTCGTAGTGCTCCACGAAGAGCCGCATTTGCGGGCTGTATTTGGCGCCAGTTATGAGCAATATTGCTCTGAGGTAGGTCGGTGGCTTCCGCTTGGCAGGACACGGCCGGCGGCGTAGCAAGATGGATCGAGCGCGGGCGCCCTTTGCGTGGCGTCTCAACGAGAGCGTCGCATGAAACCAAGGATCTCGGTTCTGACAATCGGCGTTGATGATCTGGATCGAGCGCTTCGGTTTTACCGGGACGGTCTAGGCCTCAGTACCGAAGGAGTGATCGGCAAAGAGTTCGAATTCGGAGCCGTGGCCTTCTTCGATCTCCAGCCCGGACTAAGGCTCGCGCTCTGGCCGCGCGAGAGCATCTCTCGCGATGCCAGCCTTCATGCAGCCCCCCCATCCGCTACAGAGTTTACGATCGGTCATAACGTCTCCTCGAAGGAAGAGGTGGATGCCGTGATGGAGCAGGCGAGGTGCGCGGGCGCGGTCATAGTCAAAGCGGCAGGGGAGACGTTCTGGGGTGGCTATGCCGGCTATTTTCAGGATCCGGATCGTCACCTCTGGGAGATCGTGTGGAACCCGCAATTGCTTCCCGCCGATTGACAGATGCGTCTCTGGTCGTTGCACCCCAGGCATCTTGACCCTCAGGGACTGGTCGCTGTCTGGCGGGAAGCCCTGCTGGCCAAGGCAGTGCTGCGGGGTGGAACGCGTGGGTACACGCATCACCCCCAGCTTGAGCGCTTTCGCGCACACTCATCCCCCAGGTTGGCGATCAATGCCTATCTCGCAGCTCTTCATTCCGAGGCCGGCTTGCGCGGATATAGCTTTGACCGGAGCAAGATCGGGCCCGTGCGCACGGTCGAGCCAATTGTCGTGACTCTCGGCCAGCTCGGATACGAATGGGACCACTTGCTCGGTAAGCTGTCCGTACGTAATCCGCGCCTTTTTGCCCGACTGCGGACCCAGGGCAATCCGACGTGCCATCCGCTGTTTCTTCCGCGCCCCGGTCCGGTGGCATCATGGGAACGGCGCGGCCGATCTGATGCCGGGAGGAATGGATGACCAAGCCTCGCATCTTCCTGGGCTCGTCAGGAAAGCAGGAGAAGCTGCTGCAGGCGCTGACACGTGGTCTCGAAGACGTGGCGCACGTAGAGCCGTGGACGACATCCTTCAATCCCGGAACCACGACATTGGAACGCCTGCTCGAGCTGACCCGTGAAGTCGACTTCGCCGCATTCGTGTTCGCTCAGGACGACTGGACGACCAACAGTCCGCTGCCATCGATTCCGCCGGGAACCGGTCAGGCTTCGCCGCGGGACAATGTCGTCTTCGAAGCCGGTCTTTTCGGCGGAGCCCTCGGCATGCGCCGGACCTTCATCCTCCATGCGAGCGGCTCCAAGCTTCCAAGCGACCTCCTTGGCCTCACGAGCGTACGGTACGGCGAAGCGACGACGCCGGCCGAGATTAGAGTCGTCAATCAGAAGCTCCGGAAGGCGATCGAGAACGAGGGCCGCGTTGCCCGTATCGAAGGGCTGTGGTGGCAGTTTTCCCTGACCGAGCGCACCGCGCGGGAGCCTTCCGCCCTGAGCCTTTTGAGGACTTCGCGGGACCGTGACGGGGCGCTGGAGGTGGCCGGCCGTTCCTGGCAGGAAGATGGCCACCTGTCAGCAAGATACTGGAGCGAAGCGGTGAAGGAGAGGAAGGAGCCTTCGGGCGTCTTCTACTATTGGAAGGGAGAACGGCCGTTGGACCCGAACGCGCCGCAGTTGTACGGGACGGGAGAGATCCGGACGGAGTCGGCCGAGCGCGCGTCCGGGTACTGGACGACTCATGCGGACACGCACCCGAGAGTGGACGCGCGGACGGCCGGTGTCTACTGGCGCGCCGATCCAGGGGACATGAACATCCTCGACGGAGGCGACGATCGGAAACGCGCTGAGCTGGTCGCGGAACGGCTGAGGCAGTGGAAGTCGATCAAGACCACCTGAGATCGCCTCGATCACGTTGGGCGCGGAGACCAGGCAGGGTATTCGCGTTACACTCCCGGCGCCTGAGTACAACAAGCGCAGACGGGGTTGCAATGGCTGATGTGCCGACCGACGGGGGCGCGGCGTGAGCGCGGTAATGCCTGCGCAGCAGGACTTCGATGACGACGCCTGGGACGACCTCCTCAACTACATCGAAGAGCGCCGTGTCATCCCAATCATCGGACCCGACCTGCTGAGGGTGCAGACGGACCGCGGACTGCGGCCGCTCTACGAGTGGCTGGCCGAGAAACTGGCCGGGAGGTTGCAGGTCAACACCGCCGACCTGCCCCAGCCCGTGTGCCTCAACGACGTCGTGTGCAGCTACCTCGGGCAGCGCGGCCGACGCGAGGAGGCCTACACGCGGTTGCGCTCGATCATGCGGGAGGTCGAATTCGAACCGCCGCCAGCGCTGCGCCAGCTCGCGCAGATCACCGACTTCGATCTCTTCGTGACCACGACCTTCGACCCGCTGCTCGAGCGGGCCGTGAACCTCGAGCGATACGGCGGCCAGCCGACGGCCGAGGTCATCGCCTATGCGCCGAACCGGGTCGCCGATCTCCCCGTTGAGCGCGGCCAGCTGCAGCGCGCGGTCGTGTATCACATACTTGGCCGACTCTCCGCGTCACCGACCTACGTCGTCTCCGACGAAGACATGCTGGAGTTCATCTGCGCGCTGCAGTCCGAGCACCTGACTCCGGAGAAACTCTTCCACGAACTCGAACACAATCACCTGCTGTTGATCGGCAGCGACTTCTCCAACTGGCTGGCGCGGCTCTTCCTCCGCATGGCAAAGCGCAAGCGGCTCTCCGACCCGCGTGACGTAAGCGAGGTGCTTGCGGACGACCACACGATGAAGGACGAGCGGCTCGTTGCATTCCTGCAGCAGGTAAGCGTGCGCACACGCGTCTACGCCGGCGCGGAGGCGTTCGTGTCCGAGCTGCACGCGCGCTGGACCAAGCGGCGTGGATCAGCAGCGAGCGTGTCCGGGGCCTCGAGCGCCCCGCAGAGGTTCCTGCCGCCGTCGCGCGAGATGCCGGACAACGCCATCTTCATCAGCTACGCGCGCGAGGACCTGCCGGCCGTGCAGCAGCTCAAGGCAGCGATGGATGCCGCCGGGCTCACGACCTGGTTCGACCTCGACCGGCTCGAAAGCGGTGACGACTACGACCGCAAGATCCACGCCAACATCGCGCGCTGCAGTTTCTTCGTGCCCATCATCTCCGCGACGACCCAGCGGCGCCACGAGGGTTATTTCCGACGTGAGTGGAGCTATGCGGTCGATCGCTCGCGCAACATTGCTGAGGGCGCGGTATTCATCGTGCCGGTCTGCATCGACAACACGCCCGAGGCCGAAGCCCTCGTACCGGAGAAATTCCGGTCGCTGCACATCGCACGCACACCGGGCGGTGAGCCGGGACCTGAGTTCCTGCGTCGGTTGCAGGATCTCTGCAGTGGGCGCCGCTCATGAATGACTCGAGCTCGACTCCCGCGAGCTCGGCGACCATTGATCCCCAGAACCCGTGGCTGGGCCTGTCCTCCTATACCGAGGAGAGCCGCGCCAATTTCCACGGGCGGGACGAGGAAGCCGCGGAGCTCGCCCGTCGCGTGCAGCGCAAGCTCCTGACGGTCCTGTTCGGCCAGTCCGGACTCGGCAAGACTTCGCTGCTGCGCGCCGGACTCGTGCCGCGGTTACGCGGCGAAGGCTATTGCCCGGTGTACGTGCGGGTCGATTACTCGCCCGATTCACCGGCGCCGTCCGAACAGATCAAGCAGGCGATCTTCCGCGCGACCGAGGCCGCGGGGCACTGGTCCCGGCCGGGCTCGGCCGTCGAGGGCGAGTCGCTCTGGGAGTTCCTGCACCATCGCGGCGACCTGCTGCGCGACGCGAGCGGCAGTACGCTGCTGCCCCTCCTGATCTTCGACCAGTTCGAGGAAATCTTCACGCTGGCGCAGGCGGACGACGCGGGCCGGCTGCGCGCGAAGCGGTTTCTCGACGACCTGGCCGACCTCGTCGAGAACCGGCCGCCCGCGGAGCTGGAGCGTCGTCTGGAAGAGGATGACGCCGTTGCCGAGGACTACGACTTTGCCCGCGCCGATTACCGCATCCTGATCGCGCTGCGCGAGGACTACCTCGCCCATCTCGAGAGCGTGAAGGGCGCGATGCCCTCGATCACGCAGAACCGCATGCGGCTCGCGCGCATGACGGGCGCCCAGGCCCTGAGTGCGGTCGTCAATCCGGGCGGCCGGCTGGTCTCGCAGGAGGTCGCCGAGTCGATCGTGCGGTTCGTAGCGGGCGGCGCCGAGCTCGGCAACGCCGAGGTCGAGCCGTCGCTCTTGAGTCTCATCTGCCGCGAGCTCAACACCGTGCGACTCGCGCAGGGTCGCGCGGAGATCTCCGCCGACCTGCTCGCCGGGTCACGCGATTCGATCCTGACCGAGTTCTACGAGCGCGCACTGGCGGACCAGCCGCCCGGGGTCCGTCGCGTGATCGAGGATGAGCTCCTCACCGAGTCCGGCTACCGCGAGAGCCTGGCCGAGGAACGGGTGAGCAAGGCTCTCGTGGCGGCCGGCGCCGCGCCGGGCGCGCTTGCCACACTGGTCGATCGCCGGCTGCTGCGCATCGAGGAACGGCTCGACATGCGCCGGGTCGAGCTGACGCATGATGTGCTCTGCGGGGTGGTGCGCTCGAGCCGCGACCTCCGCCACGAACGCGAGGCACGCGACGAGGCGGAGCGGCGGCTCGCCGCGCAGAAAGAGCGCGAAGCACAGACGCATCGCACGCTGGTCCGCATGCGAATGGTGGCTGGCGTCTGCGCCGTGCTGATGGTCGTTGCGCTCGCCGGCGCCGCGTTCGGTTGGATCAACTACCGCCGGGCGGCAGCCGCGGATGCCGCCGCGCAGCAGGCACGGGCCGACGCGGAGAAGCTGGTCGGATTCCTGATCGAGGATTTCTACGCCGAGCTGCAGCCCACCGGCCGGGTCGAGACGATGGGCAAGCTCGCGCGCATGGCCGTCAGCTACTACGACGGGCTGCCTCCCGAGCTGCTGACGCGGCAGACCCAGGTGTACCGCGGCATGGCGCTCGTGCGCGCGGGCGGCGCCGCGCTCATGGGCGACGATGTCGAGGGCGGGGGCCGAAATCTCACCGAAGCTCACGCGCTGTTCGAGAAGCTTCGCGCGGAGGGCGACACCAGCGAGGCCGTTGCGCTCGGCCTCGCATGGTCGCTCTTCGGGCCATATTCGGCATTCGGCCCGTCGGGGGGGCCCATGTCGAAGCCGACCGACCTGCCCGAGGCAGCCAATCTGCTCCGACCTTACGTCAGCAAGCCCGACAGCTCGCACCAGACGCGGATCGTCTACGCGGACATCTTGAATCACTTGAGCCATCAACAGCCGCAAGAAACGGGTATCGCCTCCTGCGAAGAGGCGCGCGGCATCCTCGCCGGCATTGGCGCGCTCGACCTGACCGACCTGGGCGCGACTTCGGTCTACGCCGACACGGCTGACTCGCAGGCTCGCCACGCGCTCGAGCTTGGCCGTCTCGATGACGCAGCGCGCCTCGAGCAGGAGGTATACGAGCTCGCTGAAAAGGTCCTCCAGCGTCGGCCCGGCGACCTACGATCGATGGCGAACCGTGCCTTGTCGGCGGGCCTGCTGGGACAGCTTGCCTTCCGCCGTTTCGACTACGCGGCGGCAATGGACTACGCCGTGAAGTCCGAGCAGGCGGGCAAGGACTACGTGGCGTTCGACCCGTCGGACGCAAATCCCTGGGTGTACTGGATCCGTGGAAAGGCGCAGGTTGCCGTGACCCTGCTCGAGCAGGGCCGTGTGCAGGATGCGATGAAGGAGCAGCGTTCCGCGATGGCGCTGCAACAGGACGAGCGCGCGCACCCCACCCTCGGGGCGTCCCTGAACCAAACGGCGTTCCGTCTCACCGCACTCTCGGCCCGACTCGGCCCGCGGGCGACCGTCGAGCGGGACCTGCAGGAGGCGTTGCGCGCGCAGACGCAGTTCATCGAATTCACGCCCAGGGAAAGCATTTTTAGAAAGTTGTTTCCTTACGCAGAAGGCGCATGGCGCGCACGCATCAATGTTATGAACGGCGAGTACGCAGCCGCGCTCGAGGAGTCCACACGGATCGCCGCGCACGTCAGGAAGATCGAGATTCCGCCCGACGACCTGAACGCCGGAGATATCCGGGCCAATTTCACGCGCAACGTGTTACTTACGGCGGCGACCGCGGCCATCAAGTCCAACCGGTACCCGGAGGGCGAAACGGCAGCACGCGAGCTGCTCGAGCTGCCACCCGACCCGGTTGCCTTCGGCGACCCGAAGGACGACAGCGCTCTCGCGCGCATGCTGCTCGGCCATGCCATTGCCCGGCAGAACCGTGCCCCCGAAGCGCGCGATGTCCTGCGCCCTGCCCTCGAGCACTGCCAGCGCGCGCAGAAGGCCGGCGCGACGGGCCTCACGTACCGGCGCGACTGCGCCTATGGCCTTTACGTGAGCTCGCTCACCGAGTCCGATGACCCGGCCGGACGGTCGAAACACGATGCGTCATTGTCACAAGCGGCGGGCCTGATCGCGGGCATGTCCGGCGAGGCGCATCGGCTCAGGGACGTGCGGGATGTGAGCGACCTGATCGCCTCGGAGCGCGGGCACGCGCTTTAGCGGACCCGGGGACCTAACTTTCCCAGCCGAACTACTTGAGGCAGACCACCAGCTTGGCGGAGTGGCTGCGCCAGTTGATCGGGATCACGAACGGCCGGCAGCCGGTCGGCGGCTTCACATCCTTGCCGTTTCCCGAGACCACCTCGGGCGCCGAGATCATGAATTCCTTGCCGAAGTCGCGGCGCGCATTGCCGGAAATCGTGTTCGCGAC
>DATJKD010000137.1:0-3169 GCA_035491795.1 Steroidobacteraceae bacterium
ACGAAGTCGAACGCGTCGGCCATCACACGGCCGCGGATACCGCGATGTCGGAAAGGCGCTGCCAGCGCTCGATGTTCACGTCTGAATTCATGACACCCGTAGCGAGACCGACAAAGGTCATGTCGAGCTCGGGATCGACCCAGAAAATCGTCGTGCCCGCACCATGCTGGCCGAACGTCTCCCGCGAGGTCAGCGTGCCGAAGAGCGCATGGCCCATGCGGTCGCCGCGCAGCGTGAAGCCGAGACCGATGTAGGCTGGCAGGACTTCCCAGCCGCGCGCTTCGAAGATCTTGCGGTAGAGCTCGTTCGGCTTATCGCCGGTCCAGCAGTGTCGTGCGCGCTTGACCGTGGTCGGCGACAGGATGCGGGCGCCGTCAAGCTCGCCACCGCGTCGCAGCATTTCCGCTAAGCGGTACATGTCCCCCGCGGTGGACACGGCGCCGACCCACGGCATCTCCGCGAGCTCCTCCTCGAACGCGCCGTTCGGCCCGAGATTGCTGTGGCCGAGGTGCTGGGTCGGCGAGTTGCCGCGAAACTCCGGCACCAGGTGTCGTTCGCGCAGGTCCCTGCGGACGCCGATCGACGTGTCCTTCATGCCCAGTGGCGCCAGCAGGTCCTCGTTGACGATCTGCCGGTACGAGCGCTTCGCCGTATCGATGCGCCGCAGCGCCTCACCCATCAGCGCATGGTGCACGAGCGGCGCGTACTTGACGCTGAGGCCCGGTAGCTCCTCGGGATAGATGTTCTTGCAGATCTCGGTGATGACTTCGTCGAGCCGGTCGATGTACATCCCCTCGCGCGCCGACCACACGCTCGGCAGGCCGGAGGAATGCGTCAGCAGGTGAAAGATCGTGATCGCTTCGCGGCCGCGGCCCGAGAACTCCGGTACGACGTCCGAGATCGGCGTCGTCAGCGCGAGCTGGCCGCGCTCGATGGCACGCAGCACCAGCACTACCGTAATCGCCTTGGTCGTGGAGAAGAGGCTGAACACGGAGTCCTTCCTGACGGGACGCGTGCGCGCCGAGTCCGCATGGCCAATGGCCTCGTGCAGCGCGAGCTGTCCGTGGCGGCCGATCGCGATCACCCCTCCGAAGTAACGATCCCGCTCGATGTCGTCCTTCATGACGGCCATCAGGTGCCGGAGCCGCGATGCGTCCATCCCGCTCGGTGTATCCGTCGTGCTCTTCATTTCACCAACCCCTGCAGCCTGGCGGTGTACAGGCTGTCCATGTACTCGCGCAGGAGATGCACCTTGCCGTCCTTGAACTCGATGGCGAAGACATACAGGTTCTCGTAGGATCGTCCGTCGACGAACGTGCCGCGACTCACCGATTCGCCGATCACGAGCGCGCCACGCGAGGCCATCGCGGTCACGGTCACCTTGGGATCGCCGGGCTTGAACAGGCCGCGTACCGGCGCGAGAAACTCATCGACAATCGCCTTCTTGCCGCGATGCGCGCCCTCGCCCAGGATGCCCTTGACCTGTACCTGCCAGACGGCGTCGTCGTGAAAGGTCGCACGGATCTTCTCGAGATCGCCGCCGCTCAGCGTCGCGAAGAACTCGAGATAGAGACGCTCGTACTCATTGCTGGCTGTGACCATGGTCGGCTCGCTCCTCAACTCGACGTGGCATCGAGCTCGACGAACGCCTCGCGCGCGATGCGCACCGAGTCGATGCCGGCGGGCACGCCGCAATAGATCGCCACCTGCAGGAAAACCTCGCAGATCTCCTCACGCGTGACGCCGTTGGCAAGTGCGCCCTTGACGTGGATCTTGAGCTCGTGGGGGCGGTTGAGCGCGCTGATCATCGCGAGATTGATCAGGCTGCGGTCGCGTCGGCCGAGGCCGGGACGACTCCACACGCGGCCCCAGCAATACTCGGTCGCGAGCTCCTGCATCGGGCGGCTGAAATCATCGGCGGCAGCGAGCGATTTCTCGACGTAATCGTTGCCGAGAACCGCCTTGCGAATGACCAGGCCGCGCTGATAGAGATCCTCGTTCATGACTTGCATCCTCGCTTGGGAGATATTTCGCAGCCGGCGCGCGATTCGACGACACGGGCGACGCAGGTGCAGTCGGATTCCGCGCCGAATTCCTCCTGCGTCCGGGACAGCAGCTCGCCGACCGATCGACCGACCGACATCGGGACCCCGAGCAGCGCAGCCTCGTCGAGGCACATGCGCACGTCCTTGAGCGCCAGCCCGGTCGTAAATCCGAAGTCGAAGCCACGCGTCAGCACATGCTTTGGGAACTTGTCGGCCGACGCCGTGTTGCGGCCACTCGAGACATTGATCACGTCGAGCATCAATTGTGGATCGAGACCGGCCTTGACGCCCAGGGCGAGCGCCTCGGCTGTGATCGCGATGGCGGCCTGGGACATCAGATTGTTGGCCAGCTTGAGCGTCTGACCGAGCCCGGGTTGTTCGCCGACATGGAACACGCGGCCGAGCAGCGTGATCACGGGCTCGACCGCATCGAAGGCCGCACGGGAGCCCGAGGCCATGATCGCGAGGGTCCCGGCGCGCGCGCCCGCGACGCCGCCGCTGACCGGCGCGTCCAGTGACTGGATGCCGCGCTCTCGCAGGCCTTCATCGATCGCGACGGCGGCGGACGCGCCGGAAGTCGAAAGGTCGATGAAGATGCGGATGGCGCTGCCGTGGCACACGCCGTTCGGGCCCTGCACTACGTCGAGCACGGCCGACGGCGTCGGCAGGCTCGCGAAGACGATACGTGCAGCCGACGCTACGGCGGCCGGAGACTCGGCGCGCGACGCGCCGGCGGATTCCAGGCGGCGCACGGCTGCCTGATCCGGGTCGTAAACCGTGACCGGATGTCCCGCAGCCAGGAGACGCTCGGCCATGGCGCCGCCCATGCGACCAACGCCGATGAAACCGAGCGGCTCGCGGAGATCTGACTGGTCGGTGGTCATGTGAGGGTCGTCGGCAACCTGGGTGCGAGATCGAGCCGGGCGACGCCCTCGAGTCCCGCTCTCGCGCCAGGGTAGCGTGCCAGCACCAGCGGATCATGACCCGGGATGAAGTGCTGGGGCGAGCTCGCCAGCCGCAGCGCCGTGCGCTGTGCCTCGATATATTCGGGCAGGTTGTCGAGGATCGGAAACGGCCGACCCGGTTCGAGGTTTGCGTAGAAGTGCGCCGTATCGGAGCCGAGC
>DATJKD010000138.1:0-2946 GCA_035491795.1 Steroidobacteraceae bacterium
GCTGCTGCTCACCTCCGACCGCGAAGGCTATGGATTGCCGGTGCTCGAGGCGTTCGCCGCAGGCAAGCCGGTGGTGGCGAGCGACATTCCCGCGCTGCGCGAGTCGTCTGGCGGCCTGGCCCGCGTCGTTCCTCCTGATTCGCTGCAGGACTGGGTCGTGGCGATCGAGGACATTCTCCGCACTGGCGATCCGACGGGCGCCCTGGCCTCGGAACGCCGCGCCCACGCGGCCGCGAGGACCTGGGATGATCACGTGCGAGGGCTGCTGCCGGTGTATGAGGAACTGTTGGGGCGATGACCTGATCCCATGCAGGTAACCCATCTCGGCAAGTTCTATCCCCCGGTTCCAGGCGGCATGGAGCGCGTGCTCCAGTCGCTCGCCGAGGGCGAGCGTGCCCGTGGCGTGGATACGCGGGCGCTCGTCGTGGCTACCGGGCGGCAGACCGTGGTGGAGACCGTCAACGGCGTTCCCGTGACCCGCGCCGCGTCGATCGTGCGCGTGGGATCCGTCTGGTTCGCGCCTGCGCTCGTGTCACTGCTGGCGCGCCTCGAGACCGACATTCTCGTGCTCCACGAACCGAACCCGATGGCGCTGTTTGCATACTGCCTGACGCGCCCCCGGCATCGGCTGATCATCTGGTACCACAGCGAGGTGCTCCGGCCGCGCTGGCGCTACCGCCTGATCTACGAGCCATTCCTGAACATCCCGCTCCGTCGCGCCCAGCGCATCGTCGTTTCCTCGCCGGCGCTCCTCGAGCACGCCGCGGCCCTGCGGCCTCACGCACGCCGATGCGAGGTCATCCCGTTCGGTCTCGATGTCGCCGGACCGGACGCCGGCAGCCACCCGTCGGTGAGCGCCGTGCGGAGCCGGTGGAATGGCCCCATCGCCCTCTTCGTCGGGCGTCTCGTTCATTACAAGGGGGCCGACGTGCTGCTGCGCGCGCTGGCGCGCGCCGAGGTGGCAGCCGTCGTGATCGGCGATGGTCCGATGCGCGGCGAGCTGGAGCGCCTGAGCCGCGAGCTGCAGCTCGAGTCACGCGTCTTCTTCCTGGGCCCGCTCGAAGACGACGCCGTCGCGGCGTGGTATGCGGCGTGCGATTTGTTCGTACTGCCGTCCGTGACACGCGCGGAGGCGTTCGGACTGGTGCAACTCGAGGCGATGGCCCGTGCGAAGCCGGTGATCAGCACGCGCCTGGCGACGGGCGTCCCCTGGGTGAACGCCGACGGTGTAACGGGCATCGTCGTTCCCCCGGCCGACAGTGACGCCCTGGCTGCCGCGCTGCAGACGCTTGCAGGCGATGCGGAGCTGCGGGCGCGAATGGGCCGTGCGGGGCGTGAGCGGTTCGAACAGGAGTTCACCCGCGAGCGGATGGCCGAACGGACGACCGCAATGTACGAGCGGGTGATGACCGAGCCCGTGCCCTCGCCGTCGCCGCTGATGAAGCGGGCCTTCGACATTGCGCTGTCTGGATTCGGCCTGATCCTTTCCGCGCCTGTGTGGGCGCTTGCCGCGGCGGCCATCAAGCTCGAGGATGGCGGGCCGGTCTTCTTCCGTCAGCCGCGGGTCGGGGAGAACGGCACGGTGTTCACGGTCCTGAAGTTCCGGTCGATGATCGTGCGCCAGGACCGCGACCACGCGCTGCGTCAGGCCTCTGCCGGCGATGCGCGGGTCACGCGAATCGGACGCGTGATGCGCGCGACAGCCATGGACGAGCTGCCGCAGCTCGTCAACATCTTCAAGGGCGACATGAGCTTCGTCGGTCCGCGGGCGCTGATGCCGGGGGAGATCGAGACCCGAGGCGAAGGGCAGGTCATCGCGATGGAAGAGATTCCCGGCTACTGCGAACGCACCGCCGTCCAGCCGGGCCTGACCGGTGTCGCGCAGATCTACGCGCCCCGCGACGTGACGCGGCGACACAAGTTCCGCTACGATCGCCTCTACGTCAAGCGCCGGTCTTTCTGGCTCGACATCCGGCTCATATTGCTGTCGTTCTGGATCAGCATGCGAGGCACGTGGGAGCATCGTCAGCAGAAGTTTTAGCGACCCGCGAATGGGATGTCCTGGTTGTTGGGGCAGGCCCCGCCGGGCTCAGCGCCGCCCGGTTCCTCGCTGCGGAGCGGCTGTCGGTCCTCGTTCTCGAAGAGCACGGCGAGGTCGGCGACCCGGTGCACTGCACCGGCGTGCTCGGTCTCGACGCATTCACTGAGTTCGATCTTCCCCGCGAAACCATCACTACCGTCACCTGCTCGGCGACCTTCCACGGCGGGTACGGCCGCAGCATCCGCATCGACGGCGGCGACGTGACCGCGGCCGTCGTCGATCGGGGCCGCTTCGATCGGGCGCTCGCCGAGCGCGCGTCCGGCGCCGGCGCGACGATTCTGCGCGGCGCCAGGGTGGCGTCGCTCGACGTAAACGGTGGCGTTACCGCGCGCGTCGCGATTGGCGATCGCCACCACACGGTGCGCGGCCGCGTGTGCGTCCTGGCCTGCGGCGCGCACTACCGCTTCAACCGCCAGCTCGGCCTCGGCATCCCGCGCGCCTATCTGCAGAGCGCGCAGCTCGAGATACCGTTCCCACGTGTGGACGGCGTCGAGATCGATCTGGACAGGAGCCTGGCGCCGCGCGGGTTCGCGTGGATCGTCCCGTTCACGCGCGGTGATGTGGGGATGGCGCGTGTGGGGTTGATGGCGACAGACACCGCGGCGATCCGCTTCCAGACGTTTGCGCGCCGTCTCGCGGAGCGCCACGGAGCGGAACCCGCGACGGTCAGCCCGCGCCTGAAAGTGCTGCCGCTCGCGCCGGTGAAGCGCACCTACGCGGATCGCGTCGTCGCCGTCGGCGATGCCGCCGGCCTCGCCAAGCCGACGACCGGCGGCGGCATCTACTACAGCCTGCTCAGCGGCCGCTATGCCGCCGAAGTGCTGTCGTCTGCGCTGCGCCACGAC
>DATJKD010000139.1:0-5955 GCA_035491795.1 Steroidobacteraceae bacterium
CCGAGCTGCGCATCGAGCCGCAGGGCTCGCCGCTCATCCCCGTCTCACGCGCACCGGGATCGCGCTCTGGCGGCAATGCCCGGTGATGGGATCGTATGCGACCTCGTCGTTGACGAGACGGTTGGTCGATGCACCGTGCGCGCGTATGTCCCCGGGCGCATCGCCGCGTGCCCCGAAGGCATGCGCCATCGATACCACGCCGCGCTTCATGTCCGGCGACGCCCTGGCGACGCCGAGCACCTGCGCGTGCGGCGTCGATATCTCGATGATGTCGTCGTCCGCGAGCGAGAGCGCCCGCAGATCGTCCGGGTGCATGTGCGCATAGTTGGTGACGCCCTTGACCCGCAGTCGCTCCAGATCCTGACCGGTCGAGTTGAAGTACTGGCGCGTCCGCCGGCAAACCAGCAGATGCGTCGCGGGCCAGTCGGGGTCGACGACGCGACCGTCCGCGTCGAGCGTCTCGTCACGCATCTCGCGTGTTTGCGCGACGATGCCCTCGGGCACGAGCTGCAGTCGACCCGTCGCATCCGGGTCCGCCGGCTCGACGCGCAATTCGGCTTCCGGAAAGATCCGCCCACCCTCGCGCGTCGTCTCGCGCACGCGGGCGAGCGGCACCCGGCAACCATGCGTGATCTTCTCGAGCACCTCGAACTTCGAGGGCTTGCGATCCATCGGCAGCGGTCCACCCGCGGTCACGATCTGCGTACCCAGGCGGCGCGCGATCTCCCAGTAGACCTCCCACTCGTCGAGCACGTCTCCCTGCGGCGGGAGCAGCGCTTCCGTGTAGCGGGCGTAGGGCTCCTCGTAGAAGATCTCAGGGGCTGTGGCGATGTCGTCGCGCTCGAGGCTGATCCGGGGCGCGATCACGTAGTGCGCGAGCCGTGCGGTCTGCGCGAGCTTGATGTCGATGCAGACGAGCAGCTCGAGCGCGCCCAGCGCGCGCTCGACCTTGGACTGGTTTGGCCATGCGACCAGCGGGTTGCCGCCGATGCAGATCAGTGCCCGCACCTGGCCGTCGCCGGGCGTGAGGATTTCGTCGGCTAGCGCCGCCGTCGGCATCTCGATCCCGAGCTGCGTGAGGCCACGAACCCGGGATTTCGCGAACCCTTCGCCCCACAGGGGCGCGGGCGGCTGCACCTGAGCCTTGCGCGGCGTCGCCGCGGACAGCACCCGTGGATAGGGCGCGACCTCGCCTTCGCGGCAGAACCGGCCGCACACGATGTTGAGCGCCTGCACGAGATGCTCGGTGAGACTGCCGCGCGTCGCCATCTCCGCGCCGGTCCCGGTGGTGGCCACGCCCCTGGGGCCCTGCGCGAAGAGACGCGCCGAGGCGATCAGGTCGGCTACGGGCACGTCCGAGCGGCGCGCGACATACTCCGGCGTGAAATCGACGATCGCTCGGTGCAGCTCCGCGAGCCCCGTGACGTGCCTCTCGCAGAACTCGCGATCGTGGAGCTCCTCTTCCAGGATCAGCCTCAGCATGCCTGCGAGCAGCGTCGCGTCCTCGCCGGGCCGCACCTGCAGGTGTATGTCCGCGAGCTGCGCGACCATCGTGCGTCGCGGGTCGACGCAGATGAGCTTGAGCCCGCGCGCCTTTGCGTCGCGCAGACGCCGCGATGGGCTGAACGGCGGCACACTGCCCTGCCAGGCGTAGTGCGAGGTGAGCGGGTTGTTGCCGATCATCATCGACACATCGGCACGCGAGAAGGGCTGGGGCCCGCCGAGCCAGGCGCCGACGCGGCTGCCGAGATACACCTTCGCCGGCTGGTCGATCGTAATGCTGGTGTAGAAGCTCGGGCTCCCGAGCCCCTGGTGGAAGCCCAGCGCCACCGGCAGCGCTGCCGAGTTCATGAATCCGTAGGTGCCGCAGTACGTCGCGATCGCTCGCGGGCCGTGCCGGTCACGGATTGCAGCCAGGCGCCCGGCAATCTCGTCGAGCGCGTCGCCGCTCGAAATGGCGGCGAAGGCTCCGTCCGGCAATCTTCGCTGTGAGCTCCGCAGGCGCTCGGGATGGTTCGCCTGCGCCGGGAGCTCGCGTCCCTTCATGCAGGTGTAGCCACCGAAGAGCGGATCGGATACGTCGCCCCGCACCGCCACCGCCCTGTCGCCGTCGATGTCGACCTCGATGGCGCAGTTCGCGTGGCAGAAACGACAGAAGGTCTTTCGGGTATGCATGGGGCTGGCGAAGATGTCGGGCCATTGGACTATCGACGAATGCGCACGGGCGGGCAACCGCCGGCACCATGAGCGGACTACGACGCTCGAGACTCAGTGCCCGAGCGTCGCGAGCTCACGAGTCCAGCGTCGCGCGCGCCACGCACCACACGTCGACCGTGGCCGCGCCTGCCTGCTTGAGCGCGCGCGCCAGCTCGGCAACTGTGCTGCCGGTGGTGATCACGTCGTCGACGATCACGATCCGGCGTCCACGCACGGGCCCCTGCCCGGCCGTGAAAGCACCCTGCAGATTGGCGTGCCGATCGGGCGGAGCCAAGCCGACCTGCGGTCGCGTGTCGCTGCGGCGAACCGCGAGCCCGGGTGCGACGGGAAGCGCCAGCGCGCCGGCGGCGAAGCGTGTGATCTCGGCCGACTGGTTGAAGCCGCGCTCCGCGTATCGGCGCGGATGCAGGGGAACCGGAAGCAGGCAGTCGACATCGAGCTGCAGGCCGAAATTCGACGCGTGGCGTGCGAGAAGCCGGCCGAGCACGCGGCCGATTGCCAGCTGCCCGCCGTACTTGAGCGCCTGGATCAGAGTGTCGACCGGCGGTGCGTAGGCACAGACGGCGAACGATCGATCGCACGGCGGGCCGCCGTGGGAATCGGTCGACGACACCTCGCAGCACAAGCCACCGCCGGACAGGACCGGGAGGCTCCCCTCGCACGCGACACACAGATCGTGACAGGGCCACTGCCCCGGCCGACCGCAGAGCACGCAACGCGGAGGGAACAGATACCCGAGCAGGCGCTCCCAGCCGCTGTCAACCAGAGTGGCCACGTGCGGTTGACAGCGGCAGCGGTGGATCGAAATACTCGCCGCGCCGGGAGCTTGCCATAAAGGAAGGCTCACGCATCGTGGGCGCGGTGTCCCGACGCAAATCCGCCGTAAAGGCCGAGGAATCGACATGGCGAACCTGAATCCCGATCGGCTGGGCGAAATCCGCAGCGACTGGTCGCTCACCGAGGCTCGCGAACTGTTCCGCCTGCCGTTCAACGACCTGCTCTTTCACGCTCAGCGCGTGCACCGGCAGCATTTCGACCCGAACCAGGTCCAGGTCAGCACGCTGCTGTCGATCAAGACCGGCGGCTGCCCCGAGGACTGCGCCTACTGCCCGCAGAGCGTCCGCTACGACACCGGTCTCGAGCGCGAGGCGCTGCTCGACGTCGACGCAGTCGTGGCGGCAGCGAAGCAGGCGAAGGCAGATGGCGCGACACGGTTCTGCATGGGGGCGGCCTATCGCAGCCCCAAGCCGCGGCAGCTCGAGAGCATCAAGGCGATGGTGCGCGAGGTGAGCGCGCTGGGTCTCGAGACCTGCGCGACGCTCGGGATGCTCGAGCCCGCGCAGGCACGCGAGCTCAAGGAGGCCGGCCTCGACTACTACAACCACAACCTCGACACGTCCGAGGCGTACTACGGCGAGATCATCACGACCCGCAGCTACCAGGACCGCCTCGACACGCTCGCGGCGGTGCGCGAGGCAGGGCTCAACGTCTGCTGTGGCGGGATCCTCGGCATGGGCGAGTCGGAATCAGACCGGATCGCGCTGCTGCATACGCTTGCGACCCTGCCGCAGCACCCGGAAAGCGTGCCGATCAACCAGCTCGTGCAGGTGCCGGGTACGCCGCTGCACGGCCTGCCGCCGCTTGATCCGCTCGACCTCGTGCGCACGATCGCGGCGGGGCGCCTCATGATGCCGCGCTCGTATCTGCGGTTGTCGGCAGGACGCATGGAGATGAACGACGCGGTGCAGGCGTTGTGCTTCCTGGCGGGCGCAAACTCGATCTTCCACGGCGAGAGACTGCTGACGACGCCAAACCCGGGTCCAACGCACGATCAGGCGCTGTTCGACCGCCTCGGGCTCAAGCCCGAACCGCTCGCGGCCGAGAGCCCGGCCTGACGGTTCCTCATGCTCGGCCTCGATGCCGCGCTCGTCCCGTCGCTCGCCGACTCGCGGGCCGCCGGACGTTACCGGGCGCGCCGCACCGTCGAGTCACGCGAGCCCGGTGCAACGCGGCTCCGTGTCGACGGTCGCGACGTGACCGCGTTCTGCAGCAACGACTATCTCGGGCTCGCCGATCATCCGAGAGTGACCGAGGCCTTCATCGAGGCCGCGCGGCGCTGGGGCGTCGGTAGCGGCGCCGCGCACCTGGTGAGCGGCCATTGCCGCGAGCATCGACTGCTCGAGGAGGCGGTGGCGGTGTTCACAGGCCGTCCGCGCGCGCTCCTCTTCTCCACCGGTTACATGGCCAATCTCGCCGTGATCGGCGCGATCGCCGGTCGCGGCGACCGCGTGCTCGAGGACCGGTTGAATCATGCTTCGCTGCTCGACGCGGGACTCGCAAGCGGCGCCCGCTTCGCGCGTTATGCGCATTGCGACCCTGCTTCGCTGGAAAAGTGGCTCGGAGCCGATTTTCCAGGCACAGAGCGACGGCGTCCCGGCGGCAAGCCGCTCAGAGCCGGTTCCCGAGCGGTGGTCGCGACCGACGGCGTGTTCAGCATGGACGGCGATGTCGCGCCCCTGCGCGAGCTCGCCGCGGTGTGCCGCAGGCATGACGCATGGCTCATGGTCGACGATGCGCATGGCTTCGGCGTGCTGGGCGCGAGCGGCCGGGGCTCGCTCGAGGCCGCCGGTCTTACTGCCTCTGATGTACCTATCCTGATGTGCACACTCGGCAAGGCGTTCGGTGTCTTCGGCGCCTTTGTCGCGGGCAGCGAGACCCTGATCGAGACACTGATCCAGCGCGGCCGCAGCTACATCTACACCACCGCGCTGCCGCCGGCGCTTGCGGCGGCGGCACGTGCGGCACTCGCCGTCCAGACCGAGGAAGCCTGGCGACGCGAACGCGTGCTTGCCCACGCCGCGCGCTTCCGGGCAGCGGCGACTGCGCTCGGCTTCGAGCTTTTGCCGTCCGACACACCGATACAGCCGATCGTTACCGGCAACGAGACGGCCGCCCTCGCCGCGAGCGAGGCGCTGCTCGCCGAGGGCTTGTGGGTACCCGCGATCCGGCCGCCGACCGTGCCGTCCGGACGTTCGCGACTGCGTGTCACGCTTTCGGCCGCGCACGAGGATGCCGACGTCGACCGGCTGCTTGCGGCGCTCGCGACCCGCTTCCCGCGCGGTCTGCACTCATGAGCATGGCCGGGCAGGCAGACCCGCGGCGACCGGCCCTCGTGCTGCTGCACGGTTTTGCGCTCCATTCCGGGCTCTGGGGCGACTGGCCCGCCGGGCTCGCAAGCCGGGTCGAGCCGCGAGCGATCGATCTGCCGGGCCATGGCACGCGCCCCTGGGACCCGCGCATCACGGATCTCGCGGGTCTTGCGCGCGCGATCTCCGGGCAGATTCCGCCGGGCGCGATCGTGCTCGGATGGTCGCTTGGCGGGATGATCGCGCTCGAACTCGCGCGGCAGCGACGGACGACGATCGGCGGTCTGGTCCTGGTTGCAACGACACCGCGTTTCGTCTCGACCCCGGACTGGCCGCACGGGATCGAGACCGGAGTGCTCGAGACGTTTGCGCAGAACCTGCGCCGTGACTATCACCGCACCGTGCAGGACTTCCTGGCGCTCCAGGTGCTGGGCGCCGCCGATCCGCGCGTCACGCTCCGCGAGCTACGGGCCGCCGCGCGCAGTCGCCCGGCGCCCGATCCCGAGGCACTCGAAACCTGTCTCGACATCCTCCGCAGGGCGGACCTGCGAGGGGTGCTCGGCGACATCCCGCTCGCGACACTCGTGATCAC
>DATJKD010000140.1:0-5260 GCA_035491795.1 Steroidobacteraceae bacterium
CGCGACGAGACTACAGACGGCGCTCCGCGTCGTCGTGCCGGGCGCGCTTTCGGGAATCGCAGCCGCGTACATCCTCGGCATCTCGCGCGCGGTGGGCGAGACCATGGTGGTCGCGATCGCGGCGGGGATGCAGCCGCAACTCACATTCAATCCCACGGAGCCGGCCGCCACGATCACCGCTTACATCGTCCAGGTGAGCCTTGGCGACCTGCCGCACGGCAGCATCGGCTATCAGAGCATCTTCGCCGCCGGGCTGGTGCTGATGTTGATCACGCTCGTGTTCAACGTGATCGGCTTCTTCCTGACCCGTCGCTTCCGCGAGGCGTATTGATGGCCGCCGTGGCACAGCTGACGCTCGAGGACCTCCGCGCGGGCCTAGGTTGGCGCAAGCAGCTCGACAAGCTGTTCGTGATCGTGGGGCTGCTCGTCATGATCGCCTGCCTGGCGATACTCGCGATCCTGTTTCTCGACCTGGTGCGCGACGGTGCGAGCCGCTTCGGGTGGGACTTCTTCACGTCGTTTCCGTCACGCAAGGCCGAGCGGGCCGGAATCCTCTCGGCTGCGGTCGGGACGACCATGATCATGTTCGTCACCGCGCTGGTCGCGCTGCCGGTCGGTGTCGCCGCCGCGATCTATCTCGAGGAGTACGCGCCTAAGAACTGGTTCACCGGGATCATCGAGATCAACGTCACCAACCTGGCGGGTGTGCCGTCGATCGTCTACGGCCTGCTCGCGCTGGGGCTCTTCGTCTACCAGTTCGGTCTCGGCCAGAGCGTGCTGTCGGCCGGGCTCACGCTCGCGCTCCTGATCCTGCCCATCGTCATCGTCGCGACGCGCGAAGCGCTACGCTCTGTGCCAAAGGCGATCCGCGAAGCCGCCTATGGCCTCGGCGCGACGCGCTGGGAGGTGACCCGTGACCACGTGCTGCCGTATTCGACCGGCGGCATCCTGACGGGTCTCATACTCGGACTGTCGCGGGCGATCGGCGAAACCGCGCCCATCATCACCATCGGTGCGCTGTCGTTCATCGCCTTCCTGCCGCCATCGCCGGTGTCTGGCGAATTTCCGTTCCTGAACTTCGAGTGGCTGCGCAGCGAGTTCACCGCGATGCCGATCCAGATGTTCAACTGGGTGTCGCGACCCGACCAGGCGTTCCAGGCGAACGCCGCCGCGGCCGGCGCCATCCTGCTCGGCATGACGCTGCTCATGAACGCGCTGGCGATCTGGATCCGCTACCGGTTCCGGAAGCGAATCAACTGGTGACCACGATGGACACAGTCGCGCCGACTCATGCCGTACCCGATAAGAGGCGGGCAAACCCGATGCAAGGCGAACAAACCAGCCCCTCGGCCGGGCCGCCCAGCGTTTCGATCACGGTCGAGGACCGCAAGGCCGTGCGCGCCAACGCGCCCAAGGCGCGAGCCGAGGCCCTCAACTTCTGGTACGGCAGCAATCAGGCGCTCAAGGGCATCAATCTCTCGATCCCAGAGCACCAGGTGACCGCTCTCATCGGTCCGTCGGGCTGCGGCAAGAGCACCTTCCTTCGCTGCTTCAACCGGATGCACGATCTGCAGCCCGACACCCGCTACCAGGGCTCGATCATGCTGCGGCCCGACGACATCAATCTGGTCGGTGCCGGCGTGGATCCGATCGAGGTGCGGATGCGGATCGGCATGGTCTTCCAGAAGCCGAATCCGTTTCCGAAGACCGTGTTCGAGAACGTGGCCTACGGCCTCCGGCTGCGCGGGGTTCGCAACCGGACCGACCTCGCGGAACGGGTCGAAGGCGCGCTGCGCGCCGCCGCGATCTGGGACGAGGTCAAGGACCGGCTGTCGGACTCTGCGCTTGCGCTCTCGGGCGGCCAGATGCAGCGACTCTGCATCGCCCGTGCACTCGCGACGCAGCCGGAGATATTGCTGTTCGACGAGCCGACGTCGGCGCTCGACCCGATCGCAACCGCGAAGATCGAGGAGCTCATCTCGGAGCTCCGCCAGCATGTGACCATCCTGATCGTCACGCACAACATGCAGCAGGCAGCGCGCGTCTCCGACTTCACCGCGTTCATGTACCTGGGCGAGCTGGTGGAGGTGGGTGCGACCAGCATGATCTTCACCAACCCAGGCAAGAAGGCGACCGAGGACTACATCACCGGCCGTTACGGCTGACCGAGCGGAATGCAGACCTTGGAACAACCGCCGTCGGCCACCCCCAAGCCCGACGCCGACACCGGGGCCGTCTCCGGCCCGGGCCCGGCGGGCTACCCGGCCGAGGGTCACATCTCGAAGACCGTCGACCAGTCGCTCGTCGATCTGCGGCTGCGCGCGGTAGCCATGGGCGGGCTGGTGATCGACCAGGTGGCGAGCTGCGTGCGGGCGCTGGTGGAGCACGACGCGAAACTGGCCGCACTGGTGTTGTCGCGCGAGACGCTCGTCAATGCCTACGACGGGCAACTCGACCGCGACACGCTCACCTTCATCGCGCTGCAGCAGCCGGTCGCAAGCGACCTGCGAATGGTGCGCGCGATCGCCCGCGCAGGTCTCGAGCTTGAACGTATCGGCGACGAGTCGAAGAAGATCGCGCGCTTCGCCTCGCGCGCGGCCGCGCAAGGGGGTCACGACCCGGTCGTCGCCGTGTCGCGCTACCTGCGGCACATGGGCGAACTCTCGGTCACGATGCTCCGCAGCGCGGTGCGAGCCCTGGACGAGGCCGATGCGGGGCTCGCGCGCCAGGTGTTGGCGCGCGATCGCGAGCTCGACGCAGAGTTCGCGACCGCGTTGCGACAGCTGATGTCATTCGTGATGCAGGACCACCAGTTCCTCAAGGCGACACTCGATACCGTGTTTGCGCTCAAGGGCCTGGAGCGGATGGGCGATCACGCCAAGAACGTGGCGGAGCAAGTGCTGTACATGGTGGGCGACGACGCCGAATCGGGTCGCGGCTGAGAACGGAGTCTTCCCATCTAATCGATCCCGCGCAGCAGCTCGTTGATGCCCGTGCGCGCGCGGGTCTTCGCGTCGACGCGTTTGACGATCACCGCGCAGGAAAGCGCATAACGGCCGTTCGTCGCGGGCAGCGAGCCGGGCACGACGACGGCGCCCGCGGGGACGCGACCCTGGATGACCTCGTCGCGCTCACGGTCATAGATTCGGGTGCTCTGTCCGATGAAGACCCCCATGGATATCACGGCACCCTGCTCAACGATGACGCCCTCGACGATTTCCGAGCGTGCGCCGATGAAGCAGTCGTCCTCGACGATGGTCGGCGCGGCTTGCAGGGGCTCGAGGACGCCGCCGATCCCGACGCCGCCTGACAAATGCACGTTGCGGCCGATCTGCGCGCAGGAACCCACGGTAGCCCAGGTATCGACCATCGAGCCTTCGCCGATCCAGGCACCGACGTTGACGTAGCTCGGCATCAGCACCGCATTCGGCGCGACGTAGGCGCCGCGCCGCACCACGGCGGGCGGGACGACCCGTACACCCTCGGCGCGGAACCGCGCGTCGGTGTGCTCCGCGTACTTGAGCGGTACGCGGTCGAAGAACCGCGTGTAGCCCGCATCGGCCACGCGGTTGTCGTACAGCCGGAAGGAGAGCAGCACGGCCTTCTTGAGCCATTCATTGACGAGCCATTGCCCATCGCGCTTTTCCGCGACGCGGAGCTGTCCGGTGTCGAGCAGGTCGAGCGCGCGCTCGACCGCCGCGCGTACTTCCGGCGGGGCGCGCTCCGGCGTGAGTTCCGCGCGCGTCTCGAACGCCGCGTCGACGGCGGCTGCAAGGCGGGGGATCGCGTCCATCGGTGGTGCCGCCTCCAACTTCAGGCGAGCCTGGCCTCGACCCGTCGGTCGAGCGTCTCGAACAGCTGATCCTGGAGCCTGCGCCGCGCGGCCTCGGACAGCGCCCGGCCCTGGTGGTCGGTTACGAAGAACACGTCCTCGGCCCGCTCACCGATCGTCATGATCTTGGCGGTGGCTACGTCGATGCGCTCGGCGAGGAACACCTTGCCGATCTCCGAGAGCAACCCGGGCCGGTCACCTGAGATCAGTTCGAGGATGGTGCGATTCTGCACCGGGTCGTCGGTGAAGGTGATCTGCGTCGGCGTCGTGAACATGCGCACCTGGCGCGGCGCGCGGCGCGTGACTACCGGCAGCGCAGCCTCCGGTGCCTGCAACACCCGCCAGAGCTGCTGTTCGATCTCCTGCGCGCGGTGCCGGTCCGCAATCGGTGCACCGTTGTCTTCGAGGACGAGATAGGTGTCGAGACTCATGCCGCCCTCGAGTGGCGTGATGCGCGCATCGAGGATGTTGAGCCCCATCTGATCGAGGAGAGCGGTGGTGCGGGCGAAATTGTGCTGGCGATGAGGCAGGAACGTCAGCACGGCGTTGCCGCCGCGCTCCGGGGTGTGCCGCACGGCGGCAAGAGTCGCAGAGTCGCCCGGCTCGCGCTGCACGAGCAGGCCGGTATGCCAGGCGATCTCGGCGGGTGTATGTCGCAGGAAGTACGCGTCGTTGAAGCGGGTCCAGACCGCGTTGACCGGCTCGGCGCCGAGCCCCAGCCGGGCACATTCGTCGCGGGCGGCCGCGCGCACTTCGGCGACCAGCTCCTCCTGGTCGAGCGGCGCCTCGAGGCCGCGCCGCAGGGCTCGCTTGGCTCGTTCGTAGAAATCCGAGAACAGCGCCGACTTCCACGAATTCCACAGCTTCGGGTTGGTGCCCCGAACGTCGGCGACCGTGAGCAGATACAGGTAGTCGAGATGCGCTTGATCGCCAACAGTGCGTGCGAACTCGCGTATCACCTGCGGATCCGAGATGTCTTTCTTCTGCGCGGTGAGTGAAAAGAGCAGGTGATGCCGTACCATCCACGCAACGAGCCGCGCGTCGTAGCGGGAAAGTCCCTGCTCGAGGCAGAAAGCCTCCGCATCGACGGCACCCAGCTCCGAGTGATCGCCGCCGCGTCCCTTGGCGATGTCGTGAAAAAGCGCCGCGAGATATGCGAGCTCTGGCTTGGCCAGCGTCGCCATCAGCCGCGACAGCTCCGGGAACTCGTGCTCGAAGCGCGGCAGCGCGAGACGCCGGAGGTTGCGTACCACGAACAGCGTGTGCGCGTCGACGGTGTAGGCATGAAACAGGTCGTACTGCATCCGGCCCACGATGCGGCCGAAGGCCGGTATGTAACGGCCGAGCACGCCGTAGAGGTTCAGCCTGCGCAGCTCGTGCGTGACGCCGACCGGTGCGCGCAGGATGTCGTGGAACAGCCGGTGATTG
>DATJKD010000141.1:0-3589 GCA_035491795.1 Steroidobacteraceae bacterium
CGCGTCGGCTCAGCCACGGCGCGCCGCGATGCGCCGGTAGGCCTCGCGGAACGGAATCCCTTCGGCCATGACCAGCGCGTTCGCCTCCGCGGCGGCGTCGATGTCCGCGTCGAGCCGGATCCGGTCCGGCACGAAGACGACACCGTCGATTGCGGCGGCCATGATAGCGAGCGATGCGTGGCACACGTCGATGGCGCGGAAGAGCGGCGCCTTGATGAGCTGCAGGTCGCGCTGGTAGCCCGAGGTGAGCTTGGCGGTGATTGCGAGCACCTCGAAAAGACAGGCCTGCGCGGTCGCCGTGCGGCCCCGCACCAGCTCGAACACGTCCGGGTTGCGCTTCTGCGGCATGATCGACGAGCCTGTCGTGAGCTCCTCCGGCAACGACACGAAGCCGAACTCGCGCGTATAGAAGAGGAGCACATCGGAGGCGAGCCGGCCCAGGTCCTGCATCAGGAGCGCGATCTCGAACAGCACGCCGGCCTCGGCCTTGCCGCGCGAAAGCTGCACGGCCGTCACGGGTTCGTGGATCTCCGCGAAACCCAGCGCCGCGCGCGTGATCTCGCGGTCGACGGCCAGGTTGGGGGTGCCATAGCCGGCAGCCGAGCCGAGCGGGTTCTTGCCGATACGTAGCATCGTGCGGCGGAGCCCCTCGGCATCGTCGCGTATTTCGGCCGCATATCCGCCCGCCCAGAGCGCGACACTGCTTGGCATTGCCTGCTGCATGTGCGTGTATCCGGGCAGCGCGACTGTGCCCTGGCGCTCCGAGAGGCCGTCGAGCGCCTGGGCGACGCTCTCGGCGCCTCGCGCCAGGTCCGTCACGACGTCGCGCAGATACAGGCGCAGCGCCGCGAGAACCTGGTCGTTCCGTGACCGGCCCGCGTGCAGACGACCGCCGGTCGCGCCCAGCTTCTCGGAGAGCCGGGTCTCGAGCGCGGTCTGACCATCCTCGAGCTCGAGGGTGACCCGCCACTCGCCGCGCCCATGCGCCGCACCGATTTCGCGCAGCGCGTCGCGTATTGCAGCGCGGTCCGCGGCGGTCAGAACTCCGCAGGCGTGCAGCGCCTCGGCATGCGCGATCGAGGCTTCGATGTCATAGGTCACGAGCCGATCGTCGAGCGCATGATCTTCGCCCGCGGTGAACTCGAGCACCCGGCGGTCGAGCGGCGCGCCCTTGTCCCAGAGCCGCGTCATGCGCCGCCCGTGCCCTGCTCGGCCGGCGACAACGCCTTTGTATCGGCCACGACCAGTGTGCCGGTGCCCTCGTTGGTGAAGATCTCGGCGAGCAGCGCCTCGGGTGCCGAGTAGGAAATTACGTGGACCCGACGCACGCCGCCGCGAATCGCCGCCTCGATCGCGCTTGCCTTCGGCATCATCCCGTCGGCCAGCGCGCCTGCCTCGCGCAGGCGCCGCAGCCCCGGTAGATCGATATATGAAATGAGCGAGCGCGGATCCTCGAGACGCTCCAGGATGCCGGGCGCACCGGTGCACAGGATCAGCTTCTCCGCTCCGAGCGCGCCCCCGATCGCCGCCGCGACCGTGTCGGCGTTGATGTTGAGGAGCTGCCCGGCCGCGTCCGACGACAACGGGCTCACCACTGGCAGGAAGCCGGCATCGAGCAGGCGCACGATGACCGAGGCGTCGATGGTGTCGATGTCGCCGACCATCCCGTAATCCACGACCTCGCCGTTTGCGAGCGTGACGGGCGGGCGGCGGTGCGCGCGCACCAGCCCGCCGTCGACGCCCGAGAGCCCGATCGCCGAGATCCCGAATTCGCGGCACAGCCCCAGCAGCCGTGTGTTGATGAGGCCGTTCAGCACCATGCTGGTGGCGTCGATGGCCGCGTCGTCGGTCACGCGCCGGCCCTGCACCATCCGCGTCTCGACGCCAAGCCGGGCGGTCACCTCGTCGAGCTGCGGCCCGCCGCCGTGCACCAGCACGATGCGGATCCCCAGGTGGTGAAGGATCGCGACCTGCTCGACGAACCCGCGCATCGTCGCGGGCTCCCGGAACGCACCGCCGCCGGTCTTGATCACGAAGACCTTGCCCTTGTACATGTGGATGTACGGCGCGGCGCCGCGCAGGGCACGTACCGTCACGGCGTGTTCGACCTTGTGTCCGATCATCGTTGCATGCATCCGTCGAGAGTGGCGGGTCAGCTGGTGGCGAGCATCCGGTGCAGGACCGCCATCTGCACCGTCATGCGATTGGCCGCGCCGGCCACGACGCGTGAGCGCCGCCCGTCGAGCACGTGATCCGCGACCGCGACGTTGCGGCGCACCGGCAGGCAGTGCATGAGATGACAATCCTGCTGCGCGGTGCGGAACCACGGTTCGGTCACGCACCAGTCGGCGAGACCGCGTCGCAGCTCAGCCTCGGCCTCGCCGTCACCGTAGTGAATCGGCGAGCCCCACTCCTTGGCATACAGGACGTGCGCGCCGGCGAGTGCCGTGTCGCGCTCGCTGGTCTCGGTGACCGATCCGCCGCTTGCGGCCGCCGCGCGTCCCGCTTGCTCCATCACCGCGTCGGGGAGCGCGAAGCCCTCGGGGCGCAGCACCACGACGTCCATTCCGCGCTGCGCGGCCATGTGCACGGTCGCGGCAGGCACGGCCAGCGGCAGGGCGCGCGGGTGATTCACCCAGGAGAGCACGAAGCGCCCGCGGCGCGGGACGCCGAGATCGTCGAGCGTCTTCCAGTCGGCGAGCGCCTGGCAAGGGTGATTCGCCGCCGACTCGAGGTTGACGAGCGGCTTGTCGCAGAGCGAGGACATGAGCTTGAACTGCTTTTCGCCCAGATCGTCCGCGAGGCTGCGGCCCGCCGCAAAGGCGCGGATCCCGAGCGCGTCGCAGTAGGATGCGAGCACCGGGATCGCCTCGCGCACATGCTCGGCCGCAGCACCGTCCATCACGCCCCCGTCCTTGAGCTCGACGTTCCAGGTGCCCTGGCCCGGCGTAATAACGAACGACGACCCGCCGAGACGCGACATCGCCGCCTGGAACGACGCGAGCGTGCGGAGCGATGGGTTGAGAAACAGCAGCCCCAGCACCTTGCCCGAGAGCGCATCCGGCTGCGGGTGATCCTTGAGGCGTTGCGCCAGCGCGAGCAGCTCGACGACTTCATCGCGCTCGAAGTCCGCGAGGTCCATGAAGCGCTTCATGGCGCCAGCCCCGCAAGCGCATCGCGCAGTTCGACGATGTGCCGTTCCTCGAGCACGTAGGGCGCGAGTATCCGCACGACGTTCGGATCCGCGCTGGTGCCGGTGAGAATGTCGCGCGCGAGCAGCTCGAGCTGCACCTCCTTCGCCGGGCGGCGCGTACGGAGGCCGGTAAGGAATCCCGCGCCTTGGACGCCCAAGACCGGACCCACGATGCAGGTCTCGCGCAGCAGGGCGCCGAGCCGCCGCACGTTCGCGAGCAGTCCCTCCTGCTCGATGATGTCGATCACCGCCTCAATCATCGCGCAGGCGAGCGGTCCGCCCCCGAACGTCGTGCCCAGGTCGTCGGTGGCCAGCTCGCGAGCCACGTCGGGGGACATCAGGAGCGCCGCGCAGGGGAAGCCAGCGCCCAGCGCCTTCGCGGTGGTGATCATGTCC
>DATJKD010000142.1:0-10983 GCA_035491795.1 Steroidobacteraceae bacterium
AAAAAAAACCCCGCTTGCGCGGGGTGTCTTGTAGCGCGGGACGCGCTTTGTTCTTTTTGTGCTGCTTTTTATTCTTGGCGTCCCCTGATCAACAATACTCAGGCTCCCTGCTTGCAGTCGTTCTCGCTTCCGGTCATCCCCTGCGGTTCTGTCCCTTCCTTCGGCTGGCGCCCACCCGACCAACCACCATTCATCGGGTGGACGAGCACTGAGTAGCAATGAACGTGCCAGCGGGATAACGTCCTTTAATATCAATTACTTGCTGGAGACATGTAGAGTTGAGCCTACACCGGACCGCGCAGCGCGTCCCGGTGCGTAAAGAAAGCCGACAAGTCGGCACCGCGGCGGGTGAGCGCTTCGAGCAAAGGCAGCCCGGGTCGGTCGCGCGGCGGTCAAAACGCGCTGATCCCGGTCAGCTCGCGACCGATCGTGAGCTGGTGGATGGTCTCCGTACCTTCATAGGTAATGACGCTTTCCAGGTTGAGGGCGTGCCGGATCGGCACGTACTCCGCACTGATCCCCGCGCCGCCCAGCATGTCGCGCGCGTCGCGCGCCACGTCGATCGCCATGCGGCAGTTGTTCCACTTGGCGAGCGAAACCTGTGCAGGCGTCATCCTGCCGGCATCCTTGAGTCGCCCGAGCTGCAGGGACATGAGCTGCGCGGTCGTGATGCCGCGGGCCATGCTGGCGAGCCGGATCTGGATCGCCTGGTTGGCCGCCAGCGGACGATCGAAGAGCACCCGGGTCTTCGTATAGTCGAGCAGCTGCGCGAGGCAGGCCTGCGCGGCGCCGATCACGCCCCAGGTGATCCCGTAACGCGCCTGGGTCAGACACGAGAGCGGCGCCTTGAGCCCGACGGTGCTTCCCGGCAGCACGTTCTCCTCGGGCACGACGACGTCCTCGAAGAACAGCGCGCCCGTGGCGGAGGCGCGGAGCGAGAACTTGCGCTCGATCTCCGGCGTCGCAAATCCCTTCGTGCCGCGCTCGACGATGAATCCGCGGATTCCCTCGTCGGTGCGCGCCCAGACGACCGCGAGATCCGCAATGGGCGCGTTCGTGATCCACATCTTTGCGCCGTTCAGCACCCAGTCGCGCCCGCGGCGCTTGGCGTGCGTCTTCATGTTGGCCGGATCGGATCCGCCGTGCGGCTCGGTGAGGCCGAAGCAGCCGATCAGCTCGCCCTTCGCCATCCGCGGCAGGTACTTGCGCCGCTGCTCCTCGCTGCCGAAGGCATGGATCGGGTACATGCAGAGGCTCGATTGCACCGAGACGAAGCTCCGAATCCCCGAGTCGCCGCGCTCGAGCTCCTGGCAGATCAGCCCGTAGCTCACCGAGTTCATACCCGCGCAGCCGTAACCCTCGAGCGAGCTGCCGAGTAGTCCGAGCTCCGCAAGGCCCGGGATCAGCTCGCGCGGAAAGGTGTGCTCCTCGAAGTGCTTCTGGATCGACGGCAGGATCTCATCGTCGACGAAGCGGGCGACGGAATCCTGCACGAGCTGTTCGTCTTCGCCGAGCAGGCTGCGCACGTCGTACAGGTCGAGCGGGTTGAGCGCCCGGCTCGTCGCAGGCTTGCCCGACAGGGCGGGGGAGGCGACCAATGCGGTGCCCTCGAGTCAGTGTCCGGGGCGGCATCTTAGCGCCCACGACCGACCTCGGCGAACGAGAACCGCGCCCGAAACGGACGGGCCGCCTTGCGGCGGCCCGTCTAGGTCCTAGGGAACGGACCGGTTCAGCCGGCAGTCATGCCGAGCGTCGTCAACAGCTCGTCCGTGCGGGTCTTGACCTGCTGAGCCAGGGTCACGGCCTGCTCCAGGTCGCCGGCAGCCTGAGCTTCCGTCGCCTGGCTCCACATGCTATTCGCTTCCGCGAGACCAGTCTTGACGCCGTCGAGCGTAGCGGCGTCCATTCCCTTCGGGAGCTTTTTCGACTTCGAGAGTACGTCGACGCGGCTCTGGATCGCTGCTACGGCCTCCGGGACGCTGCTGGAGAGGGTGCTCCACTCACCGGCGTACGTGTCCATCATCTCGGTCTTCTTGGCGGCCGCCTCGCTGGTCAGGCCCTGGGCCTGGGTGAGGAGCGCCGGCGCCGCGGCCAGCACGCCCTTGTAATCCTTCTTGTCGAACATCGCCTTCAGGTTGGCGACCTGGTCGTTGACCGCCTGCACCTGGTCCGGGATGTACTTGGTCGCATCTTCGCCCGCCGCGGCGACTGCAGCTTCGATGTCGGCGATCGCCTTCTGCGCCGGCGCCATCTTGTTCGCGCAGCCGGCGATCGCGAAAGCGGCGAGCACCAATGCGATGAATCGAGTGTAAGGCTGGATGGTTTTCATGGTTCTTGCTCCTGTCCTGGATAGGAAAACGCTCGGGTTCAGGGAATCCGCAGCTTCTGTCCGACCTTGATCTTGTCCGGATCGGTCAACACGTCCTGGTTGGCCTTGAAGATCTCGGTGTAAAGATTGCCATCGCCGTAACGTTCCTTGGCGATCTTCCACAACGTGTCGCCCGACTGGACCTCGTACCACTGCGTATAGCGGTTCTCGCCCGGAGGCGCGCTGCCGCCCTCGCTCTGGGTGGTCTTGTCTGCCGCCGCAGGGCTGCCCCACGACGGCGTCTTCGGGGGTGACTTCTTGTCTTCCATGGAATTCTCCTTGTGACAACTCTGGCGGAGATCTCGCGAGCTGCCGTTCGTCACGCGGCCCGCCGACAAATGGCGGGCGCCGATCCGGGGGACGGCGCTCGGGACCTTCGACGACAGGGCATTTTAGCCCGATCGGCGGCCTGGCCAGCCGCGAGAGTGTCCGGATACGACGACGGTCGAGCGCCGGAAACCGCGGCGGGGAACGTCCCGGGGGCTAGAACCGGTAGGCGAGATCGAGCTTGATCACGGATCCGACCGCCGCCTTGCTCGATCTCCAGCTGTTCGTCGAGGAGATTCTGAAGCCGCAGCTTGACGCTGGTTCGGCGAGTCGAAGCCAAGCTGCAGGTTGACCACCCAAGGCGAGTGCTGCGACATCTCGCGCACGTTGTGGTCAGGTTGAGCGCCGCGGCGTGGGCGATGCTAGTGTCGTAAAAATGAAGATCCCGGAGATCCTGCTGGTCGAGACCGTGCAGAAACCGGGCTCGCTTGCCAGTGTCCTGCAGGTGATCGCCGACGAGCAGCTGGTGATCGAGCACCTTCAGACCGTGCGTCGCGACCAGGGACGGACGCTGTGGGAGATCACGGTCGAGATAGACGAGGCCGCCAGTCCGCAGTTCTATTCGACGATCGATGCGCTCCCCAATGCGCGGTTCGTCGGCAAGTCGGACCGCGTCCTCAACCGTCACCGCGGCGGCAAGATCCGCATGCAACCGGCGCTGCCGATCACGACCACCCAGATCCTGCGCGACGTGTACACGCCGGGTGTCGCTCGCGTGTGCCTCGCGATCCGGGACGACCCGGCAAAGGCGAGGCTGTACACCAATCTGCCGAACACCGTCGCCGTCGTGACCAACGGTACGGCCGTGCTGGGGCTGGGTGACATCGGTCCGCTCGCGGGGCTGCCGGTCATGGAGGGAAAGGCGGCGCTGTTCGCGTCACTGGTCGGCATCACTGCCGTGCCGATCCTGATCGATACGCGCGATCCCGCCCGGGTCGTCGACACCATCACGGCGATCGCACCGTCCTTCGGCGCCATCCAGCTCGAGGATATCGCGGCCCCGGAGTGCTTCGAGATCGAAGCGGAGCTCGTCCGGCGTCTCGACCGTCCGGTGCTCCACGACGACCAACACGGCACCGCCGTGGTCGCGCTCGCGGCGCTGCTGACCGCAATGCGACGGGTGGGTGGCAAGCTCGAGGACCGCACGATCGGTCAGGTGGGAATGGGTGCCGCGGGCATCGGGATCGCGCGGCTCCTGAAGGCGTACGGCGTGCGCCGGCTGCTCGGCGCCGATCTTCGCGAGGACTCACTCGCCCGCCTGACCGCGATCGGCGGCGAGCGCGCGGATCTTGCGACGGTCATGCGCGACGCGGACGTGGTCATCGCGACGACCGGCGTGCGAGGCCTCATCCGGCCGGAGTGGGTGCGCAAGGGCCAGCTCATCCTTGCGCTCTCGAACCCGGATGCGGAGATCGAGCCGATCCAGGCGCTCGAGCACGGCGCCGCGTTTGCGGCCGATGGCAAGAGCATCAACAACGTGTCCGGATTTCCCGGTCTCTTCAGAGGTGCGCTCGACGCGGGCGCGACGCGCTTCAGCGATGCGATGCTGATGGCCGCGTCAACAACGCTGTCCCGGCTCGCGGGTGCGGACGCACTGCTGCCCGACCCCCTCGATCGCGAGGCGCACGTCGCGGTCGCCGCGGCGGTGCGCACTGCGGCGTCAACGATGCCTGGGCCACCGCGTTGACGGGGGCGGATGCCGACGGATTTGCCCGCGACTCGCGCGCCGGGGATGATGCTGCGCAGGTCGATTCGCGGGGGCGCTGGCGCCCGGTTTTCAGATGGAGGAGTAACGCATGACTCGATTCAGAATCATCGTGGCCGCCGTGTGCGCCGCCGCCGTGGTACTTGCTGGCTGCGAGGCGACGGATTCCTTCGCGCACGATCCTGAAAAGGCCAAGACACGACGAGGCGCCGGATACGGCGCGGCTGCCGGCGCGGTCGTGGGACTGCTGACCGCCGGCAGCAATCCGTTCAAGTCGGCAATCATCGGCGCGGCCGCGGGCGCGCTGGTCGGCGGCGCGGTCGGGAATTACATGGACAAGCAGGAAGCGAAGCTGCGCCAGCAGATGGCCGGCACCGGCGTAGATGTCGTCCGGCAGGGCGACAACATTACGCTCGATGTGCCGGGTGGCGTCACGTTTGCGTTCGACAGCGCGGACCTGAACTCGCAGTTCTACCCGGTGCTCGACAAGGTCGCAGGCACGCTCAAGGAATACGACAAGACCGTCATCGAAGTTGCGGGACACACCGACAGCGTCGGCAGCGATACCTACAATCAGGGCCTCTCACAGCGCCGCGCCACGAGCGTCGCGTCCTATCTGTCGAGCCACGGCGTCACGGGCACGCGTGTGGTGACAATCGGCGCGGGCGAAGCGCATCCGGTGGCGTCGAACGATACCGAAGAGGGTCGCGCCCAGAACCGGCGGGTCGAAATCACGATCGTCCCGGTGACCCAGGAGGCCGTCGAGGAGGCGAAGCAGGGCTGATAGCGACGCCGCGGATCCGGACGGCCGGATCCGCGGGGCTCGTCGTCAGGCGGCTTCGGGCGCCGCGAGCTTGCGCAGTTTTGCGATCGCGCTCGCCTCGATCTGGCGTATGCGCTCCGCGGAGACGCCGTACTCGGCGGCGAGCTCGTGCAGCGTCGCCTTGGAGTCGCCCATCCAGCGGGCGCGCAGGATCGCCTGGCTGCGCGGGTCGAGCTGTTGCATGGCCTTGGCTACCCGCTCGCTCGTGTCCTCATCCCACTCGTCGCGCTCGACCGCGACTGCGGGATCGGCATCCGGCGCCGGCAGGTAAGCCGACGGCGAGTAGCTCTCCTCCTCCTCGTCGTGATCGGGCGCCGGGTCGTAGGAGAGGTCGCGCGAGGAAAGTCGCCGCTCCATCTCGGTGACCTCGCCTTCTGAAACCCCGAGCTCACGCGCGACGTTCTGCGTCTCCTCGCGCGAAAGCCAGCCAAGGTTGCGCTTGTAACGGCGGAGGTTGAAGAAAAGTTTGCGCTGGGCCTTGGTCGTCGCGATCTTGACCAGGCGCCAGTTGCGCAACACGTACTCGTGGATCTCGGCACGGATCCAGTGCACGGCGAAGGATACGAGCCGTACGCCAATCTCGGGGTCGAAGCGCTTGACCGCCTTCATCAAGCCGACATTGCCTTCCTGGACTAGGTCGCCCATAGGCAGGCCGTACCCGCCGTAGCCACGCGCGATATGCACGACGAAACGCAGATGCGACAGCACGAGCTGTCGTGCGGCGTCGAGATCGTCGTCGTTGCGCAGGCGGCGCGCCAGGGCCTGTTCATCCTCCCGGGAGAGCACGGGGATGCGGCTCACCGCGTCGACATAGGCGTCGAAGCTGCCGACCGGACCGGCGAAAACGGCGTCGAGCGGATTGCGTCTGGCAAGTGCGTTAGCGGTCATGGCGGTCATGGGTGACTGAGAGTCCTCCGGTTGGCTCGCGATATTAGCAATCACGGCTTTAGAGTGCTAAGGGAGGGGGGAGTTCCCGCAGGGAGGCTCGGCCAATTCGTCTAAAACACCCTGTATATCAATGGAATACGAGCTACAGGCGTCGCCGCGTCGCCCCTGCTCTTGCCCCGACTATTGAGCCGGTCACTTGGGCTCGATGCCCCGGAGCTCGCGGGTAGCCGCGATGAATGACCCCAGCCAGCCCAAAACGATCCCCCCCGCCACCAGCGCGGCGGCCCCCAGCGGGTTCAGGCCCTCGAGCTCGAAACGGCTGCCGTAGAGTCCCGCGATCCGCTTCACAGGGTCCGCGAGCAGCGTCACCGCAACGGTCACGACCAGCCAGGCGATCAGGCCGCCGCCCAGCCCATACCACACGCCGTTGTAGAGAAACGGACGGCGCACAAAGGCGTTGCTCCCGCCCACCAGCTTGGTGACCTCGATCTCGTCGCGGCGGTTTTCGATGTCCAGACGGATCGTGTTGCCAACGATCACGAGGATGCCGAGCGCGAACAGTCCCGCCGCGAGCAGCACGATGCGGCGCACAACGTCGAGCATCGCGTGAAATCGCGAGACCCACTCGGTATCGAGCTGGACGATGTCGACCTCCGGCAGCTCGCGCAGCGCCTGCGTCAAGCTCGCGATCTGCTCGGGCGACCGGAACGAGGCGTCCGGTCGCACTACGAGCGCGTGCGGAAGCGGGTTGCTGGTGAGGGCGTCGAGCGCGGCGCCGAAGCCCGAGCTCTTCCGGAACTCCTCGAGCGCATCGTCGGCCTCGATCAGCGTCACCTCGTCGACGTCCCGTCGCTGACGAAGCTTGGCCGCGATCCGCCGGGTGTCCTCGAGGCTCGCCGTCTGCTTCATGTACATCGTCACGTCGAGTGCGTAACCCCAGCCACCGCTCGCCGCGCGGACGTTCTGCACCAGCGTGTGCAGACAGGCCGGGAGCGCGAGCGCAATCCCGATGACGAGGATCGTTAGCAGCGCGGCGAAAGGCTGCTGCCAGAGCCGGCCCAGCGAACCGACCATGGTCTGCACGTGCCGCTCAAACCACTGCCGCATGTCAGTTCGCCTGCATCGACGGGAGTTTTGGCGCCGGATCGCCCCCGGCGACCCGTCCGCCCTCGATCATCACGCGCCGCACGCGGAAACGCTCGATAAGGTGCACGTCGTGGCTCGCGATCAGCACCGTCACACCGACGTCATTGAAGCGCTTGAACAGCTTCATGATCTCGACCGCGAGCTCGGGATCGAGGTTGCCGGTAGGCTCGTCGGCGATCAGGAGCGCGGGCTTGCTGATCACCGCGCGGGCAATGCCGACTCGCTGCTGCTCACCAGTCGAGAGCTCGATCGGCCGGTTGTGCTCGCGACCGAGCAGTCCCACCTGGTCGAGCGCCGCCCGGACGCGCTTGCCGATCTCCTTTTCCGGGACGCCGGCGATGACGAGCGGCAGCCCCACGTTATCGTAGACCGGGCGGTCCATCAGCAGCTTGTGATCCTGGAAGACGATCCCGATCTGGCGGCGGAAGGCCGGGATCTTCGAGCGCGGCACGACGGTGGTGTTCTGGCCGTTGACGAGCAGGTTTCCGCGCGTTGGTCGCTCGATCAGCGCGATGAGCTTGAGCAGCGTGCTCTTGCCTGCGCCCGAATGACCGGTCAGAAACACCATCTCGCCGCGCCCGACGTCCAGCGTGAGATCGGTGAGCGCCTCGCGTCCGTTCGGATAGCGCTTGAAGACGTGGTCGAAGCGGATCATGCGGTTGCGCGTGCTGCAGGCGCGGGGGCGAGCACCGCGTCCACGAACGTGCCCGGGTCGAACTCGTCGAAGTCCTGCGCGTCCTCGCCGACGCCGATGAACCGGATCGGGATTCGCAGTCGGTCGGCGATGGCCAGCACGATGCCGCCCTTCGCGGTTCCATCGAGCTTGGTGAGCACGATGCCCGTGACGCCGAGCGCCTCGTGAAACTGCCGTGCCTGGGCGAGCGCGTTCTGACCCTGGCCCGCGTCGAGCACCAGCAGCACCTCGTGCGGTGCCGCCTGATCGAGCCGGCCGAGCACGCGCCGCACCTTGCGCAGCTCGTCCATCAGATTGATCTGCGTATGGAGCCGGCCCGCCGTGTCCGCGATCAGCACGTCCGTACCGCGCGCCTGGGCGGCCTGCATCGCGTCGAAGATCACGGCCGCCGGGTCCGCGCCCGCCGCCTGCGCGATCACGGGCACGCTGTTTCGATCACCCCAGATTTCGAGCTGCTCGATGGCAGCAGCCCGAAAGGTGTCGCCGGCCGCGAGCATGACCTTGAGCCCGTCGTCCCGGAGCCGTCGGGCGAGCTTACCGATCGTCGTGGTCTTCCCGGAGCCGTTCACGCCGACCACGAGGATTACGAACGGACGCTTTGTCCGATCGATCGAAAGCGCACGGCCGACAGGCCGCAGGATGTCGAGCATCGAGGCCCTGAGTGCCGCCAGGAGCGCATCGATGTCGCCAAGCTCGCGGCGCGCCACCTTGCCGCGCAGGCCGTCGAGAATAGCGGTGCTGGTCTCGAGCCCGACATCGGCGCTCACCAGCCGGGTTTCCAGCTCATCGAGTGTGGCATCGTCGATGCGCCCGGCGGGCAACAGGTTGGCGAGGTCGTAGGTGAGCCACGAGTTGCCGCGGTTCAGGCGCGAGCGCAGTCGCCGCACGAAACCGGCGGGCTGCTCGTCGGTCCCGGGCGCCTTGGTCTCGTCCCGGGACTTGCTGCGGAACATTCCCATCCGACAAGTTTAGCTGCTGCGCCGTCCCGATTCGGCGGTCGTCGCAACCGGACGCCGGTGGCCAAAGCCTCGCCTCTACGGTACTAGTGGCGCAGACGCCCCATCCCCACCCACTCTGGAACCGATGACGGCAGCGGCCCGCAACGAGGTGCGCATCATCGGCGGCGCCTGGCGCGGCCGGAAGATTCGCTTTCCAGCCGACGTGCCCGGCCTGCGCCCGACACCCGACCGGGTGCGGGAGACCGTTTTCAACTGGCTCCGCGATGAGGTCCCCGGCAGCCGCTGTCTCGATCTCTACGCCGGAAGCGGCGCGCTTGGTCTCGAGGCACTGTCGCGCGGCGCGCGCGAAGTCGTCTTCGTCGACCGCCACCCGCGAGTCGCCCGCAGTCTCACCGACACGCTGGCTGCCTTCGGCAGCGATGCCGGGGTCGTGAGACGTGACGATGCGCAAACGTTTCTCCGCACGCACGGCGACCCCTTCGACATCGTTTTTCTCGACCCGCCGTTCGATGCGGGCGTGCTCCCCGAGCTGGTATCGCTGCTGGAAACGCACGCGTGGCTCCGTCCGGGAGGGCTCGTGTATCTCGAGGCACCGGCCGGCGAGGGCACACCGCCGCTTCCGGCGAGGTGGTCGTTGCACCGGAGCAAGCGCGCCGGCGAGGTGGGCTATCATCTCGCGCGGGCAGGGGATTCCGGCCACGCGCCGGCGGAGCCGGCCTCATCCTGACAATTCAAGACAGAACCACGGGCGGGACGCGACCAATGGGCACGCGAGCGATGTATCCCGGGACGTTCGACCCGATCACCAACGGCCATACCGACATGGTGCGGCGCGCGAGCCGCATCTTCGACAAGGTGGTGATCGCGATCGCCGCCAATCCCGGCAAGGCGCCGCTATTCGCGCTCGATCAGCGCGTCGCGCTCGCACGTGCCGTGCTGGCCGATCTTCCCGAGGTCGAGGTCACCGGCTACACGGGGCTCACGGTAGATTTCGCCGCCAAGCACGGGCTCAACGTGATCATCCGCGGGCTGCGCGCCGTGTCGGACTTCGAGTTCGAGTTTCAGCTGGCCACGATGAACCGCCATTTGAGCGACCAGGTCGAGAGCGTGTTTCTCACACCGACCGAGAAGTTCAACTTCGTCTCCTCGACGCTGATCCGCGAGATCGCGAGCTTCGGCGGCGACGTGCGCGAGTTTGTGCACCCGCTGGTCGCCGACGCCCTCAAGAAGCGCCTGGCGAAATAGCCGTGCGTCGCGCACTGTCGATCCTGCTGGTCGCCCTCGCGACGCTTGTCGCACTGCCGGTTATCGCTGCAACGGGGCCCGGCAAGGCCGCGATCGCCTCGGCGCATCCGCTCGCCACCGATGCCGGGATGGAGATCCTCGCCGCCGGCGGCAATGCATTCGATGCGGCGGTGGCCGTCAGCGCAGCGCTCGCCGTGGTCGAGCCGAAAGGTTCGGGACTGGGCGGCGGCGGGTTCTACCTGCTGCATCGGGCGAGCGACGCCAAGGACGTGTTCCTCGACGCGCGCGAGACAGCCCCGGGCGCGGCCACGCCCACGATGTTCCTCGACGACAAGGGCAACGCCAGCCGTGACCTCGCGCGCTCCTCGGCGCTCGCGGCCGGGATCCCGGGCGAGCCCGCGGGGTTCGCGCATCTCGCCGAGCGCTACGGCCGGCTGCCGCTCGCCAACAGCCTAGCGCCAGCGATCCGGATTGCGCGCGGCGGCTTCCCCCTCTATCCCAAGCTGCGCGGCGAGATCGACCGGGTGCGGGAGAGCCTTCTCAAGAGCCCGGACGCAACGCGGATCTTTCTCGTCAACAACGCGACACCGCCGGACGGTCACCGCATCCGGCAGCCCGATCTCGCACGCACGCTCGAGACGCTCGCGAGGAAGGGCACCCGCGAGTTCTATACGGGCGAGCTGGCCCACCGGCTCGTCGACAGCGTGCGCGCGATGGGCGGGATCTGGACGCTCGAGGAACTCGCCGGTTACCGCGTCGTCGAGCGGGCACCGCTCGTGACCGAGTACCGCGGCGTGCGCATCGTGACCTCCCCGCCGCCGTCATCCG
>DATJKD010000143.1:0-14214 GCA_035491795.1 Steroidobacteraceae bacterium
GTCGTGACTCATGGTGGCGGCCAGGGTCAACAGCATGACAGCGACAACGATCGAGACTGCGCCCAGCACTTTCCAAATCATGGTGCTTCTCCACTTGAACGCATCGTTGATGCATCGCGCGAGGCTGTCTGCCCGCGTTCGGCGAAACCCATTGCCACCAACCACGCGGCCAGGGCCAGTTGGCTGAGACCCAACGGCAGGAGCATCAGGAAGACGATCCGATGACCGAAGAGCGGCATGGTGACGGCTGCGATCTGCAGCAACGCGGCCGCCATCCCGAACGCGGCCAATGCACGCGGCACCAGCGTGAACCGGCACAGCACTGCGTACAGCACGAAGACCATGCTACCCGCAACCATCAGCCCGATGTAGTGCGCCCAGTTGCGTGCCGATGCGACCACCACCCGCAGCCCCTGAAAGAGCTCGCTATCCGCCGAGTCTGCTTTTAGGTAGGCCTGGCTGAGGGATAACAGGGACATCACCGTCGTGCTCTCGCCCGCGGTCAACGAGAAGCTGGCCACCGCGAGCGCCAGGAACCAGAGCGCCAGCGTGCGGTTCAAGGGACGAAAGAGCGGGAATGCTGCGATTGCGATACCGAGCGAGATCGCACCCATTGCGAGCCCGAGGAGAGCGCCCAGGCTGATCTGCAGGGAGTGTGCCGCGGCGTTCTCGAGAAATCCTGGTGCAGCGAACACCGGCTTGAGCAACACGAAGTTCGAGACGGGAGCGAATACGAGCTGAACCAGCAGAAGCACGCCGATCGTGCGTCCTGTGCGCCGATGCACGCGCGCATCGAGCGAGCTGATCATGGTGTTCCTCGGCGCCCATTCCGAGTGGATTCGGCGCGAACTATCGTCGCGCCGGGCTGCACGGGCCAGTCCCATGCGACAGGTGACGATTGGGCGTGGCCGAGTCACGATGCCGACGGATGAACGGCGGTAAGGGCGGGATTTTCGACGGCGAGCGGCGGCCGGGCGGTACGGTCGTTGAACTATAGTCACGCCATGTCCGCTCTTTCTTCTGCAAAACCGCGAGGTCTGGCCGCGATCCTGGGGTGGCGGCGCGTGCGGTTCACACTTATCGTTTCCACGGTGCTTGGGCTCTTGCTGAGCATCGCCTCTGAGACGCCCACAATCATTTGGATCTTTCGGGCCGTGCTGGTCGGGCTGATCGCCCTGCTGGCCTTCGGGCTATTGGAGCAGCGGCCTGCACATTTGCCCAAGCGGCTCGCGCGCTGGGTGCTGCAGCTCATCGGTATCGTGGTGGTGATTCCGTTCGCCGCGCTGCTCGCCTACTGGATGACCACCGGCGGCGATCCGAATTTCGCGGGCGAGCCGAAGCGCGTTATCGGCTATCTGCAGCTCACCTTCATCGGCGTGCTGCTCGCGCCGTGGATCGCGCTCGCTGCGATGGTGCGCCAGCGCGATGCGCTGGCGCGCGACCAGGCGCTGGCGTTCGAGCTGGAGCGCAGCGAGCTCGAGCGCAAGGCGCTGGACGCGAGACTGCGGCTGCTGCAGGCGCAGGTGGAGCCGCACTTCCTGTTCAACACACTCGCCAATGTGCAGGCGCTCGTCGATGCCGGCTCGCCACATGCATCCGGGGTGCTGGAGAGCCTCATTGCCTACCTCAGAGCTGCCGTGCCCCGGCTACACGATCCAGCGACCACCCTCAGTCAGGAACTGCACCTGGTGCGCGCCTACCTGGACGTGATGCAGATGCGGATGCCAGACCGGCTGCAGTTCGCGCTGCGCATCGATGAGGAGGCGGCAGGCCTGCGATGTCCGCCGATGACGCTGCTCACGCTCGTCGAGAACGCGGTTCGCCACGGCATCGACCCAAGCGAGGAGGGCGGGCGCATCGACGTCGATGTACAGCTGCGCGGCGATCGATGCCTCGTGCGCGTCACCGACACGGGCGTCGGTCTCCGATCGGCGGGCAACGGGCTGGGCACCGGCCTGTCGACGCTGCGCGAGCGTCTGCAGCTTGCGTTCGGCGGCGACGCGCAGCTGCGCCTCACCGAGGTGGACGCGCACGGAGCGTGCGCAGAGCTGAACTTCCCGGCCCGACGGGATCCGGCATGACGTCGCAGCGTCCGACGGCCCTGATCGCCGACGACGAGCCGCTGCTGCGGGACTCTCTCGAACGGCTGCTCGGACAGGCCTGGCCGGAGCTGCAGGTGGTGGCGCAGGCGCGTAACGGCCGCGAGGCGATCGAGCTGTTCGAGAAGCATCGGCCGGACATCTGTTTCCTGGACGTCCACATGCCGGGCACGACGGGGGTCGAGGTCGCGCGTCAAATCGGACGCCGCGCGCACCTGGTCTTCGTGACCGCCTACGACAAGTACGCGGTGCAGGCCTTTTCGCACGGCGTGCTCGATTACCTGGTGAAGCCGGTGGAGCCCGCGCGCGTGGCCGAGACGGTCGCACGCTTGAAGGAGCGTCTGCACGCCGCGGAGCCGGCACACAACATCGAGGCGTTGCTGCAGCAGCTCGCTGCGCAGCTCAAACAGGCCTCCACACCGGCGCCGTTGCGCTGGATCCGCGCCTCGGTCGGTCAGACCGTGCGCCTGATCGCGACGGACGACATCGACTTCCTGCGTGCCGAGGAGAAGTACACGTCGATCGCCTGGCGCGATGAGGCCGGGCAACCGCGCGAGGCCGTGATCCGCACGCCGCTCAAGGAGCTCGTGACTCAGCTCGATGCGGCACAGTTCGCACAGGTGCACCGCTCGGTGGTGGTGAACCTGCGCTCGATTGCTCACGTCGCGCGCAACCTCAACGAGACCGCAGACATCCACCTCAAGGGGCGCGACGAGGTGCTGCCGGTGAGCCGCAGCTACCTGCACCTGTTTCGCCAGATGTGACCCTGCGGCAGCCTGGCTGCGAGCTGGTCGGTTGCCCGGCCTGTACGGGCTCTGCGGGGAAGTTCATCCTGTTCAGCCCGGAGACGGCGAGGGATTGCGCCATGCCGAAACGCAAGCGATCCACACCGAGGCCGCGTGTCGGCCAGGGCGACGTCAAGCTTACGCGCGACGAGTTTGGGCGTCGGCTGGGCGAGCGGTTCCACGATCCCGCCTTCCGCGACATCCAGGCGGACATCGATCGCGTCATCGATGTGGCCTGGAACGCCTATGACGAGTACCGCAAGAGTCCGGTCAAGCGCCGCGCCGGCCGTGGATTCAAGGACCCGGAGTACGAGCTGTCCGTCGATTGGCTGAAAGCGCGCAGGGAGATCCTCGCGGCGGAACGGAGCCAGCGCGCCCGCAACGCGCCGAGCCGGGTGCTGCTGATCTGTGGAGCGGCGCGCCACGACCAGACTTGTCCCGGTGAAATGTCGAAGTCATTCCGCCTGGTCGAGATCGCGCGCCGGGAAATCGAGCGCGCCCGGGGATTCGAGTGCGACTTGCTCGACCTCAGCATGCTCACCGCGCAGTATGGCCGGCAGATCCTGCCTTGCAAGGCTTGCGTGTCCACCGCGATGCCGCTCTGTCACTGGCCATGTTCCTGTTATCCCAATCACGCGATGGGCCAGGTCAACGACTGGATGAACGAAATTTATCCGCGGTGGGTCCGTGCTCACGGTGTGATGATCGTGACGCCGGTCTACTGGTACCAGGCGCCGAGCGTCCTCAAGCTGATGATGGACCGGCTGGTCTGTGCCGACGGTGGCAATCCGGATCCTACCAGCACCGCGGGCAAGGACCCGGCGAAGGCCAAGGCACTCGAGCTCGCGGGGTGGCACTACCCTCGTCACCTGGCCGGACGGCGCTTCTCCGTCGTCGTGCATGGCGACGCAGTCGGCGTGGAAACGTTGCGCCGATCGCTCACGGATTGGCTGCACGACATGCACCTGGTGCAGGCGGGCTACGCGGCAACGATCGATCGCTACATCGGCTATTACGAGCCGTACGCCACCAGCCACGTGGCGCTCGACCACGATACCGCGCTGCAGCAAGAGGTGCGCAACGCCGCCCGAGCATTGATCGCCGCGGTCAGGCAGTATCGGTCGGGCGGGGCGCGTGAACCCGACATCCACGATCCCCGGCCGAAATAGACGAACACTCGGCCACCAGTCTCTGCACGCTGAACCATTCGCGCGGATCGGTCCAGACCTGCCCGACGTGCCAGCCGGCCGCGCCAGCCATGGCCGCGAACGTTTCCGGCGTGTACTTGTGGCTGTACTCCGAGACCAGCGCCTCGCCCGCCGCGAAGCACACGAAGTCATCGCCGATCCGGACGAGTTGTCGCTGCCGGCTGACCAGATGCATCTCGATGCGCGAGGCAACCGCGTTCCATACGGCGCGATGATGGAAACCGGCGGGATCGAAATCAGAGCCCAGTCGCCGGTTCAGGTGGTCGAGAGCGTTGAGATTGAACGCGGCCGTCACACCCGCCGCGTCGTCGTAGGCGGCCACCATCACGCGCCGGTCCTTGACCATGTCGACACCTATCAGCATCGAGCCGCCCCTGGCCACCCGACGCAGGTGCGACAGCAGCCGCACCGCCTCGGAGCGATCGAAGTTGCCGATGGTCGAGCCCGGGAAGTAAACGAGGCGGTTGCGAAACGGGGCGCCCTCCGGGATGGAGAATGGCGCGGTGAAATCGGCGCAGATGGCGTGAACCTTCAGGCGATCGTGCTCCCGGCGCAGTCGTTCCGCCGCGGCCTCGAGGTGCTCGCATGCGACGTCTACGGGAACGTACGCCGCGGGCCGCTCCAGAGCATTGAGCAGCATGTGCGTTTTCGTGCTGGTGCCGCTGCCGGGCTCGATCACGCAGAGATCGGGTCCCACGCTCGCCGCGATCTCCGACAGCCGACCTCGCAGGATGGAGAGTTCCACGCGCGTCAGGTAGTACTCCGGCAGCTCGCAGATTTCGTCGAACAGGCACGACCCGCGCTCATCGTAGAACCATACGGGGGAAATACGCTTCGGCCGCCGTCGGAGGCCTTCGAGCACGGAGGCGAGCAGCGCCTGCTCGTCCGGGTGACGGCGACCGGCGTCGGCCAGTCGCCCAAGCGCACGTTCGACCGCTGCCATATCAGGCGTCCTTTGCCAGGCGTATGCCGGCGAACTGCCAGCGCTGGTGCGGATAGAAGAAGTTGCGATAGCTGCGTCGTATGTGAGCGGCCGGCGTGGCACAGGAGCCGCCTCGCAGCACATATTGATTCGCCATGAACTTGCCGTTGTATTCGCCAAGCGCGCCGGCGCTGACACGAAACCCGGGATACGGCGAATACGCCGAAGCGGTCCATTCCCACGCGGCTCCCAGCATCTGCTGGAGCTCCGTCCCGGCCGTGGCGGCAGACGGCGCAAGTTGCCCGCCCTCGACAAAGTTCCCGGACGCCCCCTGAGTGCGCGACGCGACCTCCCACTCGGCTTCGGTCGGCAAGCGCGCTCCGGCCCATCGCGCGTACGCATCCGCCTCGTAATAGCTCAAGTGACAGACGGGTTCCGCTGCAACGATCGGCCGACGCCCTGCCAGCGTGAACTGCGACTCGAGCGAGTCCGACCAGTAGAGCGGGCGGCGCCAGGCTTGTGCCTGCCGCAGCGCCCATCCGTCGGCCAGCCAGTGACCTGGGCGGTCGTATCCGCCATCGCGTATGAACTCCAGGAACTCGCCGTTGGTGACGAGCCGGTGCGCGAGTGCGAACGAATGGACATGGACGCGATGCCGCGGCGTTTCATTGTCGAAGCAGAAAGCTCCCGGCGCGGCGCCGATCTCGTGCAAGCCCTCGCCGAACCGATGCCAGGCAAGCGGCGCCACGGAGGCGACGCAATGTGGAGTCGCCCTGGCATACGCGGGCTCCAGCGGGTTCAGTGAGAACGCGTGCTTGATGTCCGTGAGCAGCAGCTCCTGGTGCTGTTGCTCGTGGTGCACGCCAAGCTCGATCCGGGTGAGCAGCACCGCATCGACGGCGGCTGAGTCCAGCAGGCCGCACATCCTCTCGTCGACGCAGCGGCGATAGCCGAGGATTTCGTCGACTGTCGGGCGGGTCAGCAGCCCACGCTCGGCACGTGCATGACGCGCGCCCACTGAGTCGTAATACGAATTGAAGATGTAGTCGTAGCGCTCGTCGTAGGGCGCCAGCTCCGGGAACGCTTCGCGCAGCACGAAACGCTCGAAGAACCACGTCGTGTGCGCCAGATGCCATTTCGCAGGGCTGGCATCCGGCATGCTCTGGACCACGAAGTCCTCGCGCTCAAGCGGAGCACAGAGGGCTACGGTCTGCTCCCGGACCGCCCTATAGGCATCGTGCGGCCGCGGGGCTTGCTGGGCCTCGGAGGTGGAGTCGGTTGTGGCGTACATGGGTTGTTGCTTGGTGGTGGACATCAGTGCCGAAGTTTAGTGCTATCAAAGAGTCATGTTTGGGGCGCCACCATCGGCCACGAGGCCGAACTGACGTCGGATAAACCGACGACAAACTGCAACGAAGTCCTACAGCAACCACGGAATTGTTCCTACGGCCCGCAGATCCGCTGCGAGGCTCGATTTCATTTTCTAGCCCTGCGAGTCAAAGATCCGGCGCACCGACGCCATCGTGTCGGCGTCCTGCGCACGCTTGTCGTCGCGATAACGCTTGACGCGCGCCAGTCTCAAGGCGAGACCGCCGGGATACCGCGGACTCGCCTGAAGATCGCTGAACGCGATTTCGACGACCAGCTCCGGCCGGACGAAGACGGTACCCGCGTCGCGCTCAACCTCGCGAGCGAGGAGCTCACGCGTCTGCCACTCCAGCATCGAGTCGGTGAGACCCTTGAAGGTCTTGCCCAGCATTACGTACTCAGCGGTCGCCGGATCGAGCGCACCGAGATGCAGGTTCGACAGCTTGCCGGCACGACGGCCGTGGCCCCATTCGGCTGCCAGCACCACCAGGTCGAGAGTGTGAGCGCGCTTGATCTTGAGCCAGCCGGCGCCGCGATTGCCGGCCTCGTAGGGGGCATCGAGCGACTTCGCCATCACTCCCTCGTGGCCGGCCGCAAGGGCGGCTTCATAGAAGGCGCGTGCTTCGCCCACGTCGCGCGTGACGAGCCGGGGAATGTGAAGTGACTCCGGCAGCGCCGAGGCCATCGCCGCAAAGCGTTCGCGCGCCGGGCGATCGACGAGCGAACGCCCGTCGGATCTGAGGCAATCGAAGAAGAAGGCCTGCAGTGGGAGACTGGCGCGCGATTCTTCCACCGCGAGCTTGCGGCCGAAACGCCGCATCGTGACCTGGAAAGGATGCGGCCGCCCCTTGGCGTTGTACGCGATCGCCTCTCCGTCGAGAATCAGGTCGCGCACCGGCAGCGCGCGAATAGTCTCGACGATCTCCGGCACCGCCGTGGTGACCTCGTTCAGGTTACGCGTATATACGCGGATCGCGTCCTCGGAACGGTGTACCTGGATTCGGGCGCCATCCATTTTCCAGTCGAAGGCCACGTCGCCCTCGAGCTGTTGCAGCGCGTCTGCGACGTCGGCGGCCGTCTGCGCCAGCATTGGCGCAATCGGCGACAGGATGGCGAGCTGAAACTGCTCGAGCGGTACGCCTCCCTCGAGCAGCGCCACCCGCGCAACAACGCCCAGGTTTCCGGCATACATGACCGCGCGGCGTACGTCCGGGAGCGGAACACTGCTGGCAAAGGCGATCGCGTCGACCATCACTCCGGCGAGCGCTCCCTGCCGAAGATCCCCGAGGAGCAGTCGTATCAGGAACTCGCGCTCCAAGGTGGTCGACCGCGCAAACAATCCGCGCAGCAAGGTGGTTCGTGTTGCCTGCGAGCCCGGGCCGCGAATCTTGGCGACTTCGTCGAGCAGACGGTCAGTCTCGAGAATCTGCAACGTCGGCTCGTTGGCCGCCGGACCCGAGCTTGCCGGTTGCAGCAATGCGGGACCGATGCCCGAGCGCGCCTGCGGCGTCTCACCCGCCAGGTACAGGACAGCAGTTTCCAACTCGTCAGGATCGAGCCTACGCAGAAAGGCGGCCAGCGCACGCACCTTGGCGAGCCGAGACGCATTGGCGCCGAGCTCGCGGGAGGTTGCAACGAGGGCCGCCAGCAGGGTCACGACAGAAATACCGACGCGTCGATCCGGGCTGCAAATATACCTGCAGAAATGCAGCTCGCTGTAAGACGGTCGGATGGCGAGATTCAGAAGCAGACGGACAAACCACGATCGACCCGTCGTGTAGAAAGAACATCATGGCGGCCATTGGAGAGGCTGAGATGCTCAGACTCATCGCAGTGATTCTGCTCATGGCGATCGCCCCCGCCGGCCTTGCTGTCGAACGAGGCACGCCGAATCGGGGTCAATCGGTCTCCGAATGCAACCAACAGGCCAGCGAGCGCGACCTGCCGGGTCATGCGCGAAAGGATTTCGTCTCTGGCTGCGTTAGTCGATACCAGGCAATGGATGACCATCGGCGGGATCGCTATCGAGACTGTCATGCGCGTGCGGCCGATCGCGGGCTGCACGATGCAAGCCGCCGCCAGTACATCGAGGACTGCGTGACTGGCCGCCTCGATCGACGCACGCTCACGATGCTGGGAGGCTGAAATGGTCAGGTATTTCATATTGGCGCTGCTGCTGGCACTTGCCGCCCCGGCCAGCGACGCAGACAACGACAAGAATCGCGGCCAAGTGGTTTCTGACTGCAATCAGCGCGCCAACGCGCGCAACATCAAGGGTCAGGATCGCAAGGACTTCGTCGACTGGTGCGTCGCGCGCAGCGATCCATTCGACGACTCGCAGGGCAACAGGTATTCGGAGTGCAGCTCGCGCGCCAACGAGCGCGGCCTTCGTAACGAGGAGCGTCGGGATTTCATCGACTGGTGTGTCGATCGCGACGACAGGACCAGCGATGACTACTGGGGCCGCTATCGCGACTGTTACGCGCGGGCGACGGATCGCGGGTTCCACGACCGGGATCGCCGTCAATACATAGAGGCTTGCCTGGAGCGCGGCGCGGCCAGCAACCAGCTCTTCGAGGGCTACCAGAGCTGCTTCGCCCGTGCCGACGAACGGCGTCTCGTCGGCGACGAGCGCCACGAATTCGTCAACTGGTGCGTAGACCGTGGTACGAGTTACACGGCGAGCTACTGGGACCGCTACCGCGACTGCGATCAGCGGGCGCGAAACCGGCGGCTGAGCGGCGAGACGCGGCGGGATTTCCTCGATTGGTGCGCAGATGCCCCGCAAGCCTACCGGGACGACTTCGACTCGCACTGGGACCGCGACCAGGCGTGCTACGCACGCGCGAACGACAGGAGACTCTCGGGCGATGCGCGTCGGAGCTTTCTACGCAACTGCCTCTCGGATTTCAGGGCGGCCCGGGACTGAGGCCGCCGCTCAGAACCGCCACACTAGCCCGAGCGAGGGCAGGACAGGGAGAGTGTGGACGGGCTCGATCTCCAGGATCGGCTTCCCGTCCTCATCGTCGTCGGTGATCTCGTATTCGACGCAGCATTCGTTGTTCTCGTTAAAGAGGTTCGTGACCTCGAGGAAGATCGTAAGCTCGCTCGCGCCGTTGAAGGTGAACGTCCTGGCGATCCGTGCATCGAAGCTTCGATAGTCGCCGAGCCGGTCGGTGTTGCGCGGCCCCGTCGCCACGATCGGCATCGGATCCGTCGCGGCCAGCGTGAGCGCCGTCGTCGGCCACCCGGAGTGATAACGCCCTGCCAGGCTCAGTTCCCACTGCGCCGTGCGCCACGCCAGGCCGGCGCCGAAGGCGTGCGCCTGGTCCCAGCTCCGGTCGCTTTCTATCTCCGCAAACTCATCACGAGCCGACGCCCATGAGTACATGAGCCACCAGCGGAGCGGCGCCTCCGTCTCGCGGCTCACGCTCAACTCGACTCCATGCGCTTCCGCAGACTCGGGCGCAATCCGGACGCGGTCCGGCTTCAGCTCCGGGAGCAGCACCGCGGCGTTCAGCAGGTTCTCGTAGCGGGGTCGCAGCCGCGTGTACTCCTTCCTGTAGACCTCTAGACGCAGATCGATCTCGGCCGGATGCTGGTACTCGATCCCTGCGACCCAGTGGTCGGCACGCTGTGGGGGGAGGAATTCGTCGACGCCGTCGGGTACCTGGAGCTCGTTGATGGTTTGCGCCTGGAAGTAGCGTCCCCACGCCGCACGCACACTGGTGCGGTCGCCAAGCAGCCAGAGCACGCTCGCCCTGGGACTGAGCGCGTCCGCGCCGTCGTCGCTCAGCGTCTGGTGATCCCAGCGGAGACCGAGGTCCAGCACCACGCTCTCCTCGGGCTGGGCTCGAACGCTTGCATAGGCGCCGAACTGATCGCCGGACGGCGCCACGGAGATGATCCGATCGCGGGAGGCGTCCTGCGGTGCGCCCGGGGTCGCGAACAGCACGTCGTAGTCTGCGTGGTCGCGATAGTCATAGCGGCCATCCATGTGGCGCCATTCGGCGCCAAAGGCGAACGCGAGCGAGTTGCTCCGGGCAAGCGACCAGTCGGTCTGCACGGATTCGATCGAGAAGTTACGCTGATCGGTGAGCTCGCCGCTCGCGATGCCGGGCTGATCGACGCTCCCGCTGCGGTCGCTGTCGAGCTCGCTGCGCGCCAGCAGCACGCTGCCATGGAGATCGGGGCCGGTCTCGTAGTCGAGGCGCAACCAGTAGTAGGCGTCGTGATAGGTTGCGACCGCGGTCTCCTCGAAATCCGTATCGTTGAGCTCGAGGTCGTCATCGAAGCGCAGCGCGCTGCCTGTAAGTGCCAGCGAGTCGGTGATCTGGTACCCGAGCCGGCCGTACATGTCGGTGTAGCCGGGCTCGCCACGATCCTCGTTGGCGAGATCGAGCACCGTATCGAGATTGCTGCGGCGCGCGGACAGGAGCCACTCGCCGCGTCCCTCGTCGAAGGATCGGGCAAAGCGCGCCGATGTGTTGTAGAGGCTCAAGGCGAGCTCGCCCTGTGGCGCGTTCGCAGCCGACAGGCTGTCGATACTGATCACGCCGCTCATCCGGTCGCCGTAACTCGCCGGGAACGCGCCGGTGTAAACCTCGATGCCGCGCACGATCGCGGGATCGATGGTGCTGAAGATGCTCTGGAAATCCTTGAAGTGAAAAGGGTTGAAGAGTCGCAAGCCGTCGAAACGCACGAGCGTCTCGTCGACTTCGCCACCGCGCAGATTCGACTTGGCGCTGAGGTCGCCGGCTGCCGCACCCGGTAGTCGCGCCGTTGCTCGCAGCGGATCGTCGCCGAGGTCAGGGAGCAGTCCGAGGTCGGCCGACTCGAGCAGGATCGGCATCACGGGGAGTGAGTCGAGCCGGTAACGGCTCGTCGTGACGACGACCTCCTCCAGCGACGCCGCGGTTTCCGCGGGGCCGCTGCCCGGTCGCACCGGCCTCGCTTGCGCGACTCGCGGCTGCCGCACGACCAGCAGCAAGCCGCCCGGTCCGGGCCGCGCCGCAAGTCCGTGCGGACGCAGGATCTCCACGAGGACACTGGCCGGGTCGCTCGCGGTCGGCTCGGCGGCCACCTTCATCCACGGGCGGACCAGGTCGCTGCTGTACAGGACTGCGAGCCCGCGCCGCTCGAGATCGGCGACGGCGCTCGAGAGTGGCATGCCGGCCAGGGCGGCAGATATCGCCGGGGCAACCGGGAGTGACGCCGCAAGTGCCACCATGCGAGCGACACCGCGCTGCCATTTGCGGCAGGGCAGGGACGCACCTTCGAGCCGAAGCTGCACGGTCGTGTTCAGCGGGCAGGTCTGGACTGGATCAGCAGTGTACCGTCGGAGAGCTCGACGTAGTCGAGATCGGTGGTCGCGAGCATGACGTTCAGCGCATCGAGCGGAGCGAGATGCCGGATGCTCCCGTGGAGAATCGTCGCCGCGGCGCGGCGTTTGACCTCGGCGTCCTGGAACCGGATTGATCGCCCGGTTTCCCGCGCGACCCAGTTCAGCAACTCGGTCACGGGCCGGTCGTTCACGTCCGGCGCCGTGGCAATCGCCTCGACCCAGCGCCAATCTTTGTCCGTCGGCGCGATCCAGGTCCGCGCAACGGAGCCGTCCTCCCCGATGGTGAGCTCATCGCCTGCCAAGCCGTCGATGCGGGCCATTCCGTGGCGAAGATGAACCCGACCCTCGCGCACGCGCAGCCGGTACTGCTTACCGGTGAGGTTGATCTCGAACTGTGTGCCGACGTCGGTAACGCTCGCGATCGAAGTGACGATCTCAACGCGTGCATCGCCCTGACGGCCGTCGTTGTCGATATAGACGCGTCCCGCTGCGAGCTCGAGCAGTGGCGGTTTCGCAAATACGACCTCGGTGTTCTCTGCGAGACGCAGCGAGATGCCGCTCGCGAGCCGCACCGCCGCCCGGCCACCGGAGGCCGTCCGAATGCTCGCTCCGCCGACGAGAGGCGCATGATCGTCGAGCAGTCGCCAGTCCCCCGGGCCCGCCAACCGGGTCTCGACCGTCCCGACACCGCGCTCGAGCCTGGCGACCGGGACGGTGGGGACATCGACCGGTGCTCGCCACGGCCAGTCATTCAGAACGAGGACCATGATGCCCGCGGCGATGGCCGAGCCGGCGGCCAGCCAGCCTGCGCTGCGCCTGCGCCGGACAGTCGCCGACTTCTCGCGCCACGCTTCGAAGGCGACCGCGAAAGCCTGCTGGCGTGCTGTTTCGGGGGGGTCGATGCGACGCCCGGCGCTACGGAGCAGACCGGCGAGCGCTTCGAATTCGCGCTGCGCCTGGTCGGTGATGGTCGGATCATCGCTGCTCATCTGGGCTCTTGCCTCCTACATCTATTGTGGCGGCTGCAATCCGTCGGGGGCGGCCGCCAGCTCCAGCATCGCGCCGCGAAACGCCACTCGTGCCCTGGTCAGGAGCGACTCGGCGGCTTTCGGGCCGATCTCGAGGCGGCGCGCGATCTCTGCAACCGGCATGCCGTCGATGTACTTCCACTCCAGCACGTCGCCGTACCGGGGCGGCAACGCGTCCAGGGTGGCCTGGATGAGACGGTGAATATCCGCCTGCCACGCCGCCACATCGGGCCGCTCTATCGAGGACGAACTGATCGTTTCCAGAACGGCACGCAGATCCGGACGATCCTCCAGCGTCACGAAGTAGCGGTTGTCCACCTTCCGGCGCCGACAGTGATCCAGGATGGTGTTGCGGCAGATCTGACAGAACCAGGTATAGAGCGCCGCTTCCCCGCGGTAGCTGTCGAGTCGCTCTATCGCCTTGCAGAAGGTCTGCTGCACCACCTCGCTCGCGGCATCGTGGTCGCCGCGTAACCGGACCAGCGCGAAGCGGTACAGCCGCGGAAAGTAGGCGTCGAACAGCCCGCGAAAGGCGCGCTCGTCGCCAGCCAGAATCCGTCGGGCAAGGGCCCGATCGACATGCACCGGTTCGTTCATGCTGCGTGACCGTACCTATTAGACGCCTGAGGATCGCGAAACATTCGCTACCCGGGCGGTTGGGTGCGGGCACGCACCTGGCCGAAGGATGGACCCCGTCTCGCTCGTCCAAACGACATCACACCCGACCGCCGGGCGTGCCCAAGGAGAATCAAGATGAAGCACACACTTGCCAGGCGCGGAGCCGCTGGGGCGCTGGCTGCAGTCTCAATCGCCGCTTCGGTCGGCGCTGCCGCCGCACCGCGGTTCACCAACGAGTTTCCGATCGATAAATGCGACTTCCGATCGAGCGGGGCCAACCCATACTTCCGCCTGACGCCCGGGCGACAGGCCTACTTCAGCAATCAGCGCTGCGTCGCCGCCGGCGACTGCGATGAGCTCGAGGAGCTCTGGATCACCGTGACAAACCGGACTCGGGATATCCAGCTGCGGGACGATGGTGTGACCCGCACGATTCCGACGCGTGTCGTCCAGGAATTCGAGACGGCAGATGGCGAGGTTGTGGAAATCTCACGCAACTTCTTTTCCATCTGCCAGCCGAATCGCGACGTCTATTACTTTGGCGAGGAGGTCGACATCTACGAGGACGGCCGCATCGTCAGCCATGACGGGGCATGGCTCGCAGGCCGGCATGGCGCCGAGCCCGGCATCATCATGCCGGACGCAGCATTCCTGCTCGGGTCGCGCTATTTCCAGGAACGGGCGGCCGGAGTCGCACTCGACCGGGCGGAGCACGTCGCGAACGATCTCGAGATCGACGTGCCGGCGGGCTTCATGGAGGACTGCGTGCAGGTCAACGAGACCACACCGCTCGAGCCGGGCTCGATCTCGACCAAGGTGTATTGCCCGGGCAAGGGCCTGGT
>DATJKD010000144.1:0-5202 GCA_035491795.1 Steroidobacteraceae bacterium
TTCGCTGCGCGCCAGTACGCGTCGAGCGCGAGATGGTCGGGTTCGAGTTCAGTCGTCAAGCCCGAGGGCACACTCCAGCTCGTAGAGCGGGACGATACGTTCCCGGCATTCGCTCGCATGCCGGGCGGCCCGGTCGGCGAAAGATCGCGTCTCGAGCACCTGGATCTGCTCTTCCAACGCCTGGTTCACGTAGTACGACTTGGTGTGGCCCGTGAGCCGCGCGAGGCGCCCAAGGCGGGCATCAAGGTCCTTGTCTAGCCGGATGGAGCCGAAGAGCCGCACGGTGAAGTTCCTGTTTCACTCGCAGTATGTTTCACTCGCAGTATGTATGTGCAATATGACATGAGCGCGTCAAGCGATCCCGCGGATATCTGTCGCTGGGCGGATACAGGGATCCTGCGGACAACAACTTTTGCTGTTGCTGGAAATCCACAGGTCACCGCCGCCACCAGCAACGCGCCACCGGCGCGGTCTCGCCGGTGGCCTTGTCCGATATCAGCGACCGCCGGGCAGGTCAAACACCAGGACCTCGGCGTTGCGACCGCCGTCCAGGGTCAGCGTCGTCGTGTCGGTGATCTTGAGCGCATCGCCCGCATCCAGCGCAACCCCGTTCGCGCGCAGCGAGCCGCGCGCGACATGCACATAGGCGCGCCGACCCGGCACGAGCTCGACCATCGCCCGCTCGTCCCCGTCGAAGAGACCGGCATACACGCGCGCGTCCTGATGGAGGAGCACCGAGCCGTCGGCGCGATCCGGCGAGGCGATCAGCCGCAGCCGGCCGCGTTTCTCGCCGTCGGCGAATCGCTGCTCCTCGTAGCTCGGTGCGATGTCCTGGACGCTGGGTTGGATCCAGATCTGCAGGAAGTGCACCGGCTCGCTGGCGGACGGATTGAATTCGCTGTGCATCACACCGGTGCCGGCGCTCATGCGCTGCACGTCGCCGGGCCCGATGCCCGAGCCGTTCCCCATCGAGTCCTTGTGCGCGAGCTTCCCCGCGAGCACGTAGCTGATGATCTCCATATTGCGGTGGCCGTGGGTGCCGAAGCCCGCGCCCGCCTGCACGCGGTCCTCGTTGATGACGCGCAGCGGGCCGAACTCGATGTGCTCGGGATCGAAGTAATCGGCGAAAGAGAAGCTGTGTTGGGACTTGAGCCAGCCGTGGTCGGCCTGGCCACGCTCGTTGCTGCGTCGGATCTCGTTCATGGCTATCTCCATTGAGCCCCCACGCTATGCTCGAATAACTAAATAGAAAAGCGCAAAATTCAAATCGGATTCATTTGGAGATCGAATAGATCTGTGCCCCTGGCGAAGACATCACTGGAGCAATGGGCGGTCCTGGCTGCGGTCGTCGATCACGGCGGGTTCGCCCAAGCGGCCGCCGCCCTCAATAGGAGCCAGTCCGCGGTCAGCTACACGATTGCGCGCTTGCAGGAGGCGCTCGATCTGCCACTGCTCGTCATCGAGGGCCGCAAATCGGTGCTCACGCCCCACGGCCAGACCCTGCTCAGGCGTGCGCGCGGGCTGTTACGGGATATCGAGACACTCGAGCTCCTCGCGCGCAGCGTCAAGCAGGGCTGGGAACCGCAATTGAGCCTCGTGGTCGACGCGGCGTTTCCGCGCGAGCGGCTGCTCAACATCGTCGCGGAGCTGCAGCGGCTATGCCCGAACACGCAGCTGCAACTCTCCGATGCCGTGCTGTCGGGAGCGGAGGAAGCGATCATCGATGGTCTCGCGGACGTGGTCGTCACCACGCGCGTGCCGCCCGGGTTTCTCGGCGAATATCTCTTCGACGTCACGTTCGTCGCGGTCGCACGCCCGGATCACGCGCTGTTCCAGGTCCAGCACGCGCTCACGACCGCGGATCTCGCCGATCATGCGCAGGTCGTCGTGCGTGACTCCGGCGTAAAGCACCCGCGCGACGAAGGATGGCTCGGCGCGGAGCGGCGCTACACAGTCAGCAGCGTAGAGGTCTCGCTGGCGACCATCGAGGCCGGGCTCGCCTATGCGTGGCTGCCCGAGCACGTGGTCGGCGGGGCGCTGCGCAGCGGAACGCTTCGAGCGCTACCGCTCGCAGCGGGCGGCTCGCGGAAGGTCACCCTGTATCTCGTGCTGGTTCGGCCGGAGCTCGAGGGTCCGGCGGCGCGCGCTGCGCTCGAGTCCTTTCAGCGGCACGTGCCCAGCACGCGCGGTGCGTGACGCGTCCGGCCTCGTCCCGACAACCGCCCTGCAGCTCTAGCCGTTCGAGACCCCGAGCCGTGCGTCGGCCTGCCCGATCATGTCCTGGAATCGCGGGTCGCCGCGAACCGAGTCCAGGTCCGGATCGGACTTGATCCAGTCCAGGGCTTCCGCGCCAACTCCTGCTACGTAGGGCCCGAGCATCTCGAGCGCCGCGTCGTGGTCGCCAAGGTCGGTGATCAGCGTGCACGCGACGTTGTAGCGCATGTTCATGTTGTCGGGATCCAGCAAGGCCCCGCGTTCGGCCCATTCCTTCGCCCGCTCTGCGGCACCCAGCTTGGCCAGCGCTCCCACGGCGCCGGCCATGATGTCGCCGTTGGCGGGCTCCGAGAGGACGAGCTTCTCCGCCACCGCCAGTGTCCGGCGCGCCGCATCGAGCGCACGCTCGGTGTCGCCGATCGCCGTGTAGCAACTGATCAGCATGTTGCAGGACGACCAGTCGCTCTCGCTGCACGCCACGGCCTTCTCGAAGTAGCGGATGGCACCCTCGAAGTCGCGCAGCCGATAGCGGAGGCGCGCCGCCTCGCGATTGACGTCCCACGAGTCCGCGTCGAGCCGCAAGGCGATCTCGATCGAGCGCTGCGCTCCATCGGCATCACCGCCTGACAGCAGCGCGCCCGCCCGCGCCGCATGCGCCTCCGCGAGATTCGCGTCGAGCGCCAGCGCGCGCTCCGCAGCTTCGAGCCCGTTGTCGGTGTGCTTGCCGAAATACGTGCTGACACGCTGCGCTGCGGCCATCAACGCCCAGGCGTGGGCGTAGCCGGGATCGACCTGCGCGGCGCGCTGGCAGAGCCGGATGACCGCATCGAGCAGGCGCGCGTCATTGACGCCGCTCAGGTAGTGCTGCCGCGCCATCAGGAAGAACTTGTAGGCTTCAGGATTGCTCGTGCCTCGCTGCCCGAGTGCCTTCTTCTCGTCAGGCAGCAGCTTCAGCTTCATGGCGGCGACGATAGCTTGAGAGATCTCATCCTGGAGCGAGAAGATGTCGTTCAGATCGCGGTCGTAACGCTCCGCCCACAGGTGGTTGCCGGTCTTGCCGTCGATGAGCTGCGCGGTGATGCGTACGCGCTGGCCGGCCTTGCGCACGCTGCCCTCGAGCACATGGCTGACCTTCAGTTGCCGCGCGACCTGTGAGATGTCGACGTGCTTGCCCTTGAAGGTGAACGCCGTGTTGCGCGCCGTGACTGCGAGCGTGGAGACCTTGCTGAGGTCGGTGATGATGTCCTCGCTGATGCCGTCGCTGAAATACTCCTGCTCCGGCTCGCCGCTCATGTTGGCGAAGGGCAGCACGCAGATCGAGAGGCGCATGGGTGCGTCGTTCGCGGCACGGTGTGCATTGGCGGTTTCGCCCGCCGCATTCTTCGTCGAGTCTCGCTTGCGCGTGACGGTGGCTTCCAGGGCGCGCAGCAAATTCTGGCACGGCACGCTCGCGGGATCATCGCCCCAGCCATCGAGATCGATGGTGTGGATCGCCCGAACGTCGAACGGGAGCGTCGCCGCCGCGAGTCTCGCCGGGACGAGGATGCCGCGGTCGGCTGCTTCGCGTGCTTCGCCGCGAACCCAGCGTGAGGCGACCGAAACGGGCGTCCAGACGACCACGACGGCACGGGCGCTGCCGAGCGCGGCGGCAATCTGCTCGTCGAATTCCTGGCCGGGCGCGATCTCAGGGTCCCACCACACGGACCAACCGCGTCCCTCGATGGCAGCCACGAGCGGTGCCACCAGCGCCTTGTCGGTGCGGGCATACGAGATGAAAACATCAGCCATGGATCGCGAACTGAGGCAGGGAGTCGGTTCTTGCAGGGTTCGAGGCGGGAGCCTAGCTTAACCCAACACCGCCTCACTCGAACGCAGCGCCCGTGGCAGGGTGCGCGGACTGTGATGTGGGTAAACTTGCTGAGCCTCTTCTGACGCATCGGTCGCAGACAAGGGAGCTCATCATGAAGACAGCAGGACGTTCGCTCACGGGTGCGCTCATCGCGGCGCTGGCGTTGGCTGCGTGCCAGGCGCCGCCGCCGAAGCCGATGGAGACCGTCGAAGACACCGTCGAAGTGTCGGCCACCGTCGAGAAGGTCGACGTTCTCAATCGACTGCTGACGCTCAAGACGGAGTCCGGCGAGATGGTCACGGTTGAAGTCGATCCGGCGGTTCAGAACCTGGTGCAGGTCAACCCGGGTGATCGTGTCGTGGCGCGCTACCGCCAGGCGATCGGCGCCACGATCAGCAAGGAGGCCGCGGGCCAGCCGGTCACGGTGGACGTCGAGGCGGACAGGGCCAAGCTTGGTCAGAAACCGTCGGCCAGGGCCTCGCAGACCACGAACGTTCCGGTGACGATTACAGCGGTGGATACCAAGACCAACCAGGTCACGTTCCACGGCTCCGACGGCCTGGTGCGCGTGTTCACGGTCCAGACGCCGCAGGCGAAGGAATTCATCAAGCAGCTCAAGCCCGGCGACACCGTGGTCGTGACCTTCACCGAAGCGCTCGCATTGAGCGTCGAGCCGGCGAAGTAGTCTTCACGGACTGACTCGCGCGAACGCCGCCACGAGGCGGCGTTTGCATTTACACGACGGCTTCGATCAGCGTCGGCCCCGGCCGCGCGACGAGACGCGCGAACTCGCGGTCGAAATCCTCCGCCCGCTCGGTGCGCACGGCCTCGACGCCGTGCGCTTCCGCCATCTTCACCCAGTCGAGCGCCGGGTTGTCGAGCGACAGCATCGACATCGCGGCGGGGCCGGCGGTCCCGGCACCGGTGCGGGCGAGCTCGATCATCAGGATGCGATAGAGGCGGTTGGCGAAGACGACAATGGTGATGTCGAGCGCCTCGCGCGCCATCGTCCAGAGCGACTGCACCGTGTACATCGCCGCGCCATCGCCGCAGAGCGCAATGACCTTTCGCTCGGGCGCGCCGACCGCCGCGCCGATCGACATCGGCAGCCCCTGGCCGATCGCGCCGCCGGTATGGAA
>DATJKD010000145.1:0-2754 GCA_035491795.1 Steroidobacteraceae bacterium
GCGCGCGGCGGTTCGGCAGCCGCGAAACTCGCGGTCGCGCTCCGGGAGCGCGACGAGGCCATCGAGCGGCAGACGGCAACGGCGGAGATCCTCAAGGTCATCAGCAGCTCGCCCACGGACCTGCAGCCGGTCCTGGAAGCAGTCGCGCAACGCGCCGCCAAGTTGTCCGGCGTCAAGCATTCGTCCGTGTTCCTTGCGGACGGGGGGGTGCTGCGGCGCGTAGCCAGTTCCGGAGTGGTTTCCGGGTCTCTCGAGATGCCGATCCGTCGCACGCTGGTGAACGGGCGCGCGTTCATCGATCGCCGGGCCGTCCACGTCGCCGACGTCGTACCGTTGCTCGACTCCGAGTATCCGGACGCGCGCGGCAACCAGCGCGCTTTGGGCTTCCGCTCGCTGCTCGCCGTGCCGCTGCTGCGCGATGGCAAGGCCATCGGCACGATCAACTGCTGGCGGCCGGAAGTGCGCCCGTTCTCGAAGGAAGAGATCGCCCTGCTGCAGACCTTCGCCGACCAGGCGGTGATCGCGATCGAGAACGTGCGACTGTTCAACGAGACCAAGGAGGCGCTCGAGCGGCAGACGGCGACCGCGGACATCCTGAAGGTCATCAGCGCCTCGCCCACCGCGACGCAGCCGGTGTTCGAATCCATCGTGAAGAATTGCCAGACCCTGTTCGGCGACAGCCGGGTGGCGCTCTGGCAGATCAGCGACGGTCGACTTTTCCCCCGGGCCAGCACCGCCTACTTTCCCGAGCCGATGCCGATCGACCGGGAGAGCGGCGTTGGCGCGTGCGTGCTCGAGTCGCACACGATTCATCTACCCGACCTACGGGTGGGCGCCGAGACTTACCCGCGCATCAAGCAACTGGGTCTGAAACACGGTTATCTGTCGGGCGTCTACGCGCCGCTTCTTCGCGATGGCCAGGCGATCGGCGCAATCTCTCTGCTGCGGCGCCGGCCAGGGGCGTTCAGTGATAAGGAAGTTGCGCTGCTCGGTACATTCGCCGACCAGGCGGTGATCGCGATCGAGAATGCCCGGCTGTTCAACGAGACACGCGAGGCCCTGGAGCGCCAGACCGCGTCCGCGGAAGTCTTGCGTGTGATCTCAGGCACGCCGGCCGACGCCCAGCCCGTGTTCGAGGCCATCGCGCAGAGCGCCGCGCGCGTGTTCAACGCGCCGCATGCGGCCGTCGCCCTGGTCGAGGGCGAATCGCTGCGGCGCAGGGCGACTGCGGGGCACGTCGATGCCCGCGGCGCCGCGCTCGTTCCATTCGATCGAACGAGCAGCGCGGGATGCGCTTTGCTCGACAAGGTGATCGTCGACGTAACCGATACCGAGGCGCCTGATGCGCTGTCTTACGCCCGCGACAGCGGCCGGCTGGTTGGCTTCAGGGCCGTCGCCAGCGCGCCGATGCTTCGCGGCGGTCACGGGATCGGCGTGATCACCGTGATGCGCACCCAGCCTGGCGCGCTAAGCGAGAAGCAGCGCCAGCTCCTTCAGACGTTCGCCGACCAGGCGGTGATCGCGATCGAGAACGCGCGCCTGTTCAACGAGACCAAGGAGGCGCTCGAGCAGCAGACCGCGACCGCGGAGATCCTAAAGGTGATCGCCAGCTCGCCGACCGACGCGCAGCCGGTGTTCAAGGTCATCGTCGAGAGCGCCGTGCGGCTGTGCGGGGCGCGCTTCGGGCGTGTGTACCGGTACGACGGGTCGATGATCCACATGGTGGCGAGCCAAGGCCTGAGCACACCCGCGCTCGGCCAGGTCCAGCGCGTGTACCCACGGCCCGCCGCGCAGGACACCACCGTGGGACAGTCGATCCTCGACCGGCGCCCGCGTTTTATCCACGACGTCCAGCGTGACCAGACCGTCCCCGCGCTATCCCGCCAGATGATCGACGCGCTCGGCACGCGCAGCCAGGTGACGATGCCGATGCTTCGCGCCGGCGGCCCGATCGGGGCGATCGTGATGGGCTGGGACGCACCCGATGGCTTTACCGACAAGCAGGTAGCGCTGCTCCAAACCTTCGCGGACCAGGCGGTGATCGCGATCGAGAACGTGCGCTTGTTCACCGAAACCAAGGAGGCGCTCGAGCGGCAGACGGCGAGCGCCGAGATCCTGCAGGTGATTTCGAGCTCGCCGACCGACCTGCATCCGGTGTTCCAGACCATCGTGAGCAGTTGCAGGCGATTGCTCGGTGGCTACAGCGCCAGCGTGGTGACCGTGGCTGAAGGCGAGCTGCGGCTCGCCGCCTATACGCCGGTGAGCCCCGAGGCGGACGAGCAGCTGGAGCGCTATTACCCGCGGCCGCTGGATGGCAACGCGGCCGTGTCGATCGTGGCGCGCGAGCGCATGCCCTTCTTCTCGCCCGATATCCAGAACGATCCGCGCGTGCCGGAGGCCGCGAGGGAGGTTGCGCGCAAGAGGGGGTATGGCAGCAATGCGATCGTCCCCATGCTGCACAAGGGGCAGACGCTCGGCGCGCTGATCGTGACCCGACTGCAACGCGGCCCGTTTTCCGAGAGGGAAATCGCGCTTCTTCAGATTTTCGCCAATCAGGCGGTGATCGCCATGGAGAACGTGCGCCTGTTCAACGAGACCAAGGAAGCGCTCGAACGGCAGACCGCAACCGCGGACATTCTCTCGGTGATTAGCAGATCGCTAGCCGATGTTCAGCCGGTGCTCGACGCGCTTGCCGAGCGGACCGCCAAGCTGTTCGGCGCGGCGAACTCGTCTCTTTGGCTCGCGCAAGGCGAC
>DATJKD010000146.1:0-16889 GCA_035491795.1 Steroidobacteraceae bacterium
GCCGCACCGCCCTTCGCATACGCCGCGAGCCTGGCAACCGGATCGCTGCCCTGGTTTGCGAGCGCCCCCTGCGACGGCGAACGCAGCTTGAGCTCAGCGATCACGTCGAACCCACCGTTGGCCAGCACGAGCGGCGGCGGCGGCGGCGACTCCGCGATACGCGCGCGCAGCTCCGCCTCCGTGGCCCGTGCCTTCGCCGCGGCGACGCGCTCGTGGCTGGCGCGCTGCATGTCGGCGAGCAGTCCCATCGCGTAGCCGCTCAGTGGCCCGACACGCCGGCGCGCGCGCCGAACGCCACGAGCTTTCCAAGCAGACGCGCGACGTCGCCGCGGTCGATTGCCTCGCCCGCCGCGCGCAGCCCCGTGGCGGGGTCAGGCGCCGCACCGCATACCTCGAGGGCGAGCGCGGCGTTGAGCAGCAATGCGTCGCGGTGCGGGCCGCGCTCACGCCCCTCGAATACCGCGCGCACACCCGCGGCGTTGTGCGCGGCGTCTCCGCCCGCGAGATCCGCCGCCGCGCAGCGTGCGACGCCCAGCTCGCGCGGGTCGCGCACCGCGCGGTCGACCCGGCCCGGCCGCACGTCGTAAAGCTCGAAGGGCCCCACGGGGGTCGCCTCGTCCCAGCCGGGCTCGCCGTGAATGACGAAGACGCGCTCGATCGGCATGCCGGCCAGGGTGTCCGCCATCAGCCGTGCAGCCTCGGCGCTGTAGGCGCCGATCAGCGCGTACGGCGGCGCGGCCGGGTTGGTCAGCGGCCCGAGAAGATTGAACACGGTACGGACCGCGAGCGCGCGACGCACGGGCGCCACCTCTTTCATCGCCGGGTGGTAGTGCGGCGCAAATAGAAAGGTGAACCCGGTGGCGGCGAGACAATCGCCCGCCGCGCGCTCGTCGAGCGGCAAAGGGAGCCCGAGCGCCTCGAGCAGATCCGCGCTGCCCGAGCGGCTCGACACCGAGCGATTGCCGTGCTTGACCACGCGCACGCCCATGGCCGCGACGAGCAGCGCCGCGCCGGTCGATAGGTTGAAGCTGCCCGAGGCATCGCCGCCGGTGCCGACCACGTCGAGCGCCGGTCCGCCGTCCGGCAGCACGGGCTTGCGCGCCAGCGCACGCATGGCCGAGGCGAACCCGCGCACTTCCTCGGGCGTCACGCCCTTGGCCCGCAGCGCGGCGAGCAACGCACCCGCCATCGCGGGTGCCAATGCAGGGTCGGTCAGTGCGCGCATCAGTGCGGCGGCGTCCGCTTCGGTCAGATCGCGTCGGTCGAGGAGCTGCTCGAGCACGATGCGCAGTTCGCTCATGCCGCACTCCCACCGGCACGCAGCCCATCGCTGAGCGCCAGGAAGTTGCCAAGCAGCGCGGGTCCGTCCGGGGTAAGGATGCTCTCCGGGTGAAATTGCACACCTTCGACCACGAGCTCGCGGTGACGCGCGCCCATGATCTCACCCTCGCGCGTACGCGCCGTCACCTCGAGCACCTCCGGCATGGACTCGGGACGGGCGATAAGCGAGTGGTAGCGACCCGCCGCGAAGGGCCGCGGCAGTCCGGCGAAGACGCCGGCACCCTCGTGTTCGACCAGCGAGACCTTGCCATGCATGAGCCGACCCGCACGCACGACTTCGCCGCCCCACACCTCGACCATCGACTGGTGGCCGAGGCAGACGCCGAGCACCGGCACCCGTCCGGCGAACGCCTCGATCATCCGCATCGACACGCCTGCCTCGCGCGGCGTGCCCGGACCGGGCGAGATGCACAGATGCGTCGGCGCGAGCGCTACCGCCGCCTCGACCGTGAGCGCGTCGTTGCGATGTACCAGCACCTCCGCGCCAAGGATCATGAACGCCTGTACGAGGTTGTAGGTGAAGCTATCGTAGTTGTCGATCAGGAGGAGGCGCGGCGGGGACATCTACAAGCCCTCCCGCGCGAGCTCGAGCGCGCGTCCGAGCACCGCGCTCTTCGCGAGGACCTCGCGGTATTCCGCTTCGGGCACGCTGTCGGCAACGATGCCGGCACCCGCCTGGTAGCTGTAGGTGTCGCCGTGAAACACCAGGGTGCGGATTGTGATCGCCTGGTCCATGTCGCCGCCGTGACCGAAGTAGCCGACCGTGCCGCCGTAGAACCCGCGCCGCACGGGCTCGATCTCGTCGATCAGCTCCATTGCTCGCACCTTGGGTGCGCCCACCAGCGTACCGGCGGGAAACGCGGCGGCAAACAGGTCGAATGCGTCGCGGCCTGCGGCGAGGCGGCCCGTAACACCGCTCACGAGGTGCATGACGTGGCTGTAACGCTCGATCGATCGGAGCGGACGCACTTCGACCGATCCCGCCGCCGCCACCCGGCCGAGGTCGTTGCGCGCGAGGTCGACCAGCATCACGTGCTCGGCGTTTTCCTTCGGGTCGGCGAGCAGTTCTGCCTCGAGCGCGGCGTCATGCGCGGCATCCGCGCCGCGCGGCCGAGTCCCGGCAATCGGACGGAGCTGCGCCTGTCCACCGTTGAGCTTGACCAGCGCCTCTGGCGAGGAGCCGACGACCACCCGCTCGCCCAGCTCGCAGTAGTACATGTACGGAGAAGGGTTGAGCAGCCGCAGCGCGCGATACGTCTCGAAGGGCTCGAGATCACAGCGCCCCGCGAAGCGCACCGCCAACACGAGCTGGTACACGTCCCCCGCGGCGATCGACTCCTGGGCACGGCGCACCCCCTCGAGGTACTGCGCCTCGGTAAGACTCGCCTCGGGTGCCCCGAACTTCGCCTGCCAGGCGGGACCGGGCAAGCCGCCGCGCATCGCGCGGATCACCTCGCGACGCAGGCTCTGCCGCTCGGGGTCCGAGCCCGCATGCAGCAGCGCGGCGCGCCGTGTGAGGTGATCGAACACCAGAAGCGAGCGCGGTGCGACGTAGTGCGCGTCCGGGCAGTCCTCGATCGTCGCGGCGCGCGCCGGCAGACGCTCGAAGTAGCGCACCAGGTCGTAACTCGCGACACCGACGAGCCCGCCGTGCAGTGGAAAGCCGTTGCGTTCCGCCTCGGGACGCGGTGCCCCGGCGAGCGCTTCGCGCAGGATGCCGAGCAGGGCGGCCTGGTCGGCGGGCCGCGGCTGCAGATCGGACCCGATGCGCAATCCGCCGGCGTCGAGCCGCAGCTCGAGGCAGTCGCCGAAACCGATGAACGAATAGCGCGCCAGCCGCTCGCCCCCTTCGACGCTCTCGAGCAGGAAGCGCGGCTGGAAAGCCTTCAGCTTGAGAAAAGCCGAGACCGGGGTGTCGAGATCGGCGGCGATGTCGAACAGGGAAGCTGTGGTCACACGCCTGTCCTCTGTCGCGAGGACCGGGGACGCACAAATGAAAAACCCATCCCCGGTGGTTCGCGGAGATGGGTCCTGGAAGTCAGTAAAACGGAACTACGCGCCTGGCGCCCACTCCTTCAGGGGTGGCGCCACCAACCGCAGGGAACGAGACCGGAATGATCCGAGGAGTTCATTACGCGTCGCAGTATCCACAAACGATGGCGCGATTGTAAAGCTCGCCGGCGATCGCCAGGAATCGCCGGCTTGCGGACAACTTGTGCCAGTGACTGCGGGCACCGGAAAATGGTTCAGGTTCAACGGGTTCGTTGCCGGCACGAGAATCGCACGAGATGCTGATCCGTAATGCGACAGTTTTTGACGGGACGGGTGCGCCGCCCGGGGTCGAGGACGTGCTCGTGCGCGACGGCCTGATCGCGGCGCGGGGAAGCGGCCTGCCCGCGTCCGACGGCGCGCGCGTAATCGACGCCGGCCGGCAGTGGCTCATGCCCGGCCTGCTCGACATCCACACGCATCTCGACCTCGAGGTCGAGCTTGCGCCCGGTCTGCCCGAATCGGTCCGGCACGGAACGACGACGGTGGTGGTCGGCAACTGCAGCCTGGGAACGGCGTTCGGCGCGCAGCGCGCCAACGGCGACGACCCGGTGCTCGATTGCTTCGCGCGCGTCGAGAACGTGCCGAAATCGGTGTTGTCCCGCGTGGTGGATCGGATGGACTGGGACACGACCGCCGGCTACCTCGCGCATCTCGATACCTTGCCGCTCGGCCCCAATGTCGTGCCGCTGCTGCCGCACTCGATGCTGCGCATCGCGGTGATGGGTACGAGCGCCACGGTGACGCGCGAGCCCAGCACCGCGGAGGTCGAACGCATGAAGGTGTTGCTCGAGGACGCCATGCGGCAGGGATACGCTGGCTTCTCCACCGACGCGATTCCGTTTCATTACCTCGCGAACGAGCCGCACACCGACAAGCGCATCCCTGCGCAGCATGCCGCCTCGACTGAGCTGCGCACCCTGCTCGACATCGTCCGCCGGCACGACCGAGTCTGGCAGTGCACGCCCGATGCGTCGCGGCGGGTGGCGACTTTCCTGCGGTTCTTCCTGACGAGCGGCCGACTCTTCGGGCGCCCGCTACGCACCTCGGCGCTGACCGCGATCGATCTCACGCATGAGCGCAACACCTGGCGGCTCTTTCCGGCGCTCGCGAGCCTGCTCAATTCGCGGCTGCTGAACGGCCGGTTCCACTTCCAGGTGCTGGCTGTGCCCTTCCGCATGTACGCGGAAGGCGCGATCTGCCCGATCTTCGAGGAGTTCGCCTCGACGCGCCGGCTGATGGCCTGCGAGCTCGAGGACGCCGAGGGTCGCCGCGCGATCCTCGATCAGCCTGCGTTCGGCGAGCTCTTCGTCCGCGAATGGCATGATCGCGATGCCGTATCGACCTTCAACCGCGATCTCGATGCGATGACGGTCGAGCGCTGCCCGGTGATCGAATGGCACGGCGAGACCTTCGGCACGATCCGGCGGCGGCTGGCGGGATTCCAGATGGGCGATCGCAGCCTGGCGCGGAGTCCCGCGGAAGCGGAGGCCTTCCGCTCCTTTGGAGGGCCCGTCGACCGCGACGGCGAATTCCTGCTGCACCTGCTGCGGCGTTACGACCGCGCGCTCCGCTGGTGGTTCGTGGTCGGCAACGACCGACCGGAGATCCTGAAAAAGCTGCTGTTCCACCCGCACATGCTGCCGGGGTTCAACGACAGCGGCGCGCACCTGATCAACCTCGCGTTCTTCGATGGCAACCTGCTCACGCTCAAGATGGCGGCGCGCGAGTCGCTCGCCCAGGTGGCGGAGGCGGTGCGACGCCTGACACGCGCGCCCGCGGAGTTCTTCGGCGTCGATGCCGGACGCATGGACGTCGGCGCGCAGGCCGATCTGGTGCTGATCGACCCGAAGGCACTCGTGCGCTATGACACCGACGCGAGCCGCCGCATGGTCTACCGCGAGATCTTCGAGCACGACCAGCTCGTCAACCGCTCGGATGGCGTGGTTACTGCCGTGTTCATCGCCGGCGAGCAGGTCTGGGACGGACGCTCGATCACGCCTGCGCTCGGCACCCGCAAGCTCGGACGCACGCTCCGCGCGGTGGCCTAGGCTCGCAGCACGCCCCGGCGCGGCCTGTCGGTGATCAGCACGGGGATGCGGCGCAGCGCAGCGCGGTGAATCGATCGTCGCCCATGAAAGGCGCCGATCGGGTCGATCTCGTAGTCCAGCCCCTTGAGGTCGAGGCAGGCAAGCACCTTGCGCACGTAGGGCGAGAGGTAGCTGCCGACGACCTGCACGCGAGGGCTCATGATCGCGTCTGCGCGACGTATTCCTCGACGAGTTGATCGAGCACCGAGAGGCTGACCGGGCCGTTGCCGAGCACGACCTCGTGGAAGTCGCGGATATCGAAGCGCGGACCGAGCGCGGTCTTCGCCTTCTCGCGCAGCTCGAGGATGCGCAACATGCCGACGGTGTAGGCGGTCGCCTGGCCGGGCATCACCATGTAACGCTCGATCGCCTTTACGGACTGACCTTTGGGGTTGGGCGTGTTGGCGAGCAGAAAGTCGATCGCCTGTTCGCGGGACCAACGCTTCGCGTGCACGCCGGTGTCGACTACCAGCCGGCTCGCGCGCCACAACTCCTGGGTCAGCCGGCCGAAGTACGAATAGGGATCCTGGTAGAAGCCCATCTCGCCGGCGAGCGTTTCGGCGTACAGGCCCCACCCCTCGGCATAGGCGGTGACCTGGCCCTGACGGCGGAAGCTCGGCACGCCGGCGAGCTCGATCGCGCGCGCGATCTGCAGATGATGCCCGGGAATACCTTCGTGAAAGGCGAGCGCCTCGAGCTCGTAGGTCGGCATGTCCAGCATGCGGTACAGGTTCACGTAGTAGGTGCCCGGACGCGAGCCATCCTCCGCGGGTTCGCTGTAAAACGCCTTGCCGGCCGACTGCTCGCGGAACTGCTCCACCGCCTTAACCTGCATGGGCGCGCGGGGCAGCACGCTGAAGTACGCCGGCAGACGCCCGCGGGCGGCGTCGATGGCCGCAGTCGCCTGGCGCAGGTACTCGGCGCGTCCCACCGGACCTTCGGGCAGGTAGAAGCGCGGGTCGCTGCGCATTGAGGCAAAGAACTCCTGCAGCGAGCCTTTGAAACCCACGCGGGTCATGACGCCCTGCATCTCTGCGTGGATGCGCGTGACCTCGGCGAGTCCCAGCCGGTGGATTTCGTCCGCGCTCAAGCCCGTGGTCGTGTGCGCGGCGAGCTGGGTCGCGTAGTAGCGGTCGCCATCCGGAAGGCTCCACGCGCCCTGATCGCCCTGCGCCTGGGGCTCGAGGCGCGTGAGTGCCGCGATCAGTGAGTCATAGGCCGGGCGCACCTCGTCCACGAGGGCCGCGCGGCAGTCTGCGAGCAACCGGTCGGATTCGGCCGCGGGCAACGTGAGCGCAGCAAGCTTGGCGCTGAAGTCGGCATAGAGCGCCGAGTCCGCGCTGGTCGCATCGAAGGGCCTGCCCTGGATGACGTTGCGGGCATCCGAGATCACATACGGAAAGGTAAAGCGCGGCGGCACGATGCCCGCCGCAGCCGCGCGATCCATCTGCTCGATGAGCTGCGCGAAAAGGGGCCGGATGCCGCGCAGGCGCGCGACGTAGGCGCGGGCGTCGGACACCGAAGCGATCGCGTGGAGATTGATCAGGAAGGCCGGCACCTCCGCCTGCTGTCCGTTCATCTGGTCGAACAGGAAGTGGTGCCGGCGAAACGGCGCGTCGGCCAGCGATCGTTCCGTGTCTTCGATGAAGAGGTCGTAGCTCAGGCGGGTCTGTCGATCGAGGGTGTCGCGATCGAGCGTCAACCTGAGAGTTGCGAGCTGGTTGCGGAGCAACGCCTCCTCGACCTGCGCCGCCGCGTCGGTGCGCTCGCTCCAGCGGTCGTAATTTGTACGCCGCCCGAGCACAGTCTGCGCCTCGGGGCTGAGTGCGATTCGGGCCTCCCAGGCGTGCTCGAAGAACGCATTTGCGCGCCGCGATTGCCCGGCGGTATCGCCAGCCGCCGACGCTGGCGCCGCCGGCGGCGCCGGTGAAGCGACGGGTTGCGAGGCGCAGGCGGCACCCAGTGCTGCCGCAGCGACGAGCGTTGCGACCCGCCAACGGGGCGGTCGCGACCGTGTCGCGGGGGTCAATCCCCGCCTTCCAACTCGCGCAGACGCTGCTCGAGCTCGGTGAGCTTCTCGCGCGTACGACGGAGAACAGCGGTCTGGACGTCGAATTCCTCGCGTGTGACCAGGTCGAACTTCGCGAGGCCCGCCTGCAGCACGCCCTTGAAGTTCTGCTCGAGGTCGCGGCGCAGCGCCTGCATGCCTTCGGGGACCGACCCCGCCAGCCGGCGCGCCAGATCGTCGATCAGTCTTGGGTCGAATGCCATGGCGCGCAAGCCTAGACAGGCCTTGCCGCGCCGACAAGTCGACCTGCGCTGCTCTCGCCGCCCTTTGCGTGTGCGCCATCCCCGACGCCCGCGCCAAGTTGGTGCACGCGGTAAGCCCGAAAATCAGCCCGCAGCCAGATTCGGCGGCGAAAAAATGGCTCCGAGCCAATTTCCCGGGGGCCTGAGCCGGGAGTGGCATGGATCGTGCATTTTGGGTTTCCGGAGTGTGCCCGTCCGCAGGAACCGTCGATGAAGCTGATCACCGCAATCATCAAGCCCTTCAAGCTGGATGACCTGCGGCAAACCGTCGCGCACATCGGCGTTCAAGGCCTGACCGTGACCGAGGTGCTGGGTCTCGGTCGTCAGCTCGGGCATGTCGAACGCTACCGGGGCGCGGCGCATCGCGTCGACCTGCAGCCGAAGACACGGGTCGAGCTCGCTGTCGAGGACACGATCGTCGACGAGGTGATCGAGGCGATCACCAACGTCGCGCGGACCGGCCGCTCCGGCGACGGCAAGGTCTTCGTCGCCCCGCTCGCCGCGGCGGTACGCATCCGCACCGGGGAAACCGGCGCCGAGGCGGTCTAGCCGCAGTCGCCCGGCCCCGCATCGAACAAGAGCGTACTCAGCGTACTTCAGGAGAACCACAGTGATTCGTTCCGGAATTCGAGGTGAGACCGTGCTGCGCGGAGCGCTGACCCTGCTTCCCCTGCTCGCCCCCGCGCTGGGTCATACCCAGGATGCCGCGCCGGTCCTCGATACCGGCAACACAGCGTGGATGCTGACCTCCACGGTGCTGGTGCTCTTCATGACGATCCCGGGCCTTGCGCTCTTCTACGCGGGGATGGTCCGTTCGAAAAACGTGCTGTCGGTGCTGATGCAGTGCTTCGCCGTCACCGCACTGATCACCATCCTCTGGCTCCTCTACGGGTACAGCCTGGCGTTCGACACGACGGGCATGGTCGAAGGCGAGGTGAACTTCCGTTCGTTCATCGGCGGCCTGGGCAAGGCCTTCATGTCCACCATTAACCTCGAGACGCTCACCGGCACCATCCCGGAATCGGTGTTCGCGACCTTTCAGCTCACATTCGCGATCATCACCCCCGCGCTGATCGTCGGAGCCTTCGCCGAGCGGATGCGGTTCTCGGCCATGCTGCTCTTCCTCGGGCTCTGGTTCACGATCGTCTACACAGCCATGACGCACATGGTTTGGAGCGGTGTCGGCGGGCTGATGTGGGACTGGGGCGTGCTCGATTTCGCCGGCGGCACCGTGGTGCACATCAACGCGGGCGTTGCGGGTCTCGTCGCGGCGTTGGTGCTCGGCAAGCGCAAGGGCTATCCGACCACCCCCATGCCGCCGCACAACCTGGCGCTGACGGTCATCGGTGCCTCGATGCTCTGGGTCGGCTGGTTCGGCTTCAACGCCGGCAGCGCAGTGAGCGCCGGGCAGTCCGCCGGCATGGCTATGCTCGTAACGCAGATCGCGACCGCCGCCGCGGCGCTCGCCTGGATGTTCGCGGAGTGGGTATCGCACGGCAAGCCCTCCGTGCTTGGCATCGCCTCCGGCGCGGTTGCCGGCCTGGTCGCAATCACGCCGGCTTCAGGCACTGCGGGCCCGATGGGCGCACTCGCGATCGGCGTCGCGGCCGGTGTGTTCTGTTTCCTCGCCTCGACCAGGCTCAAGCGCAAGCTGGGCTACGACGACTCGCTTGACGTCTTCGGCGTGCACGCGGTCGGTGGCATCGTGGGTGCGATCCTGACCGGCATGTTCGCCTTCCCCTCGCTGGGCGGGGTGTGGGACCCGGGCGACAAGACCATTGGCGCGCAGCTCTGGATCCAGACCAAAGGCGTGCTGTTCACGGTCGTGTTCACGGGCGTGGGGAGCTTCGTGCTGCTCAAACTGGTCGACGTTCTGGTCGGGCTGCGCGTGTCCTCCGAGGACGAGACCTTGGGGCTCGACCTCGCCCTGCACGACGAGCGCGGCTACAACCTCTAGTCCCTCGCAGGGGTGGCCGGCCGACGGGTCGGCCGTCCCCGTTTTGCCGGCAGCCACCGTCCGGGCCCGGTTTTCAGGACTCCGTCGCAAATTGCCGCATCTCATGACGCCGGCGCGGGCGGCCGACGGGCTAACTGATAAACTCGCGGGGTCCGAATGGAGGCCCCGACGATGAAGCCCTCATTGACACTGCTGGTGGCGATGCTTGTGGCCGGCGGCGCCCTTGCCAGCGATGTTTTCAAGACCACCGATTCCAAGGGACAGCCGGTGTATACCGACCGTCCGGCGACGCTGCCCGCCGAGCGGCTCGACGTGCGCACGCAGACCACCGACAAGGTCGAGGTGCAGCAGCGCTACGACGAGCAGATGAAGACCCTTGCGGCGACCGAAAAGGCGCAGACCGCCCAGGCTGCGGACGCTGCCGACGCGGCGCAGGCCAGCGAGCTCTCCGCCACCGCCAAGGTAAAACGCTGCGAAGACGCCCGGCAGCGCTACGAGTCGTACATGAACGCGCGGCGGCTCTATGAGCCGGGCGCGTCCGAAGAGGAACGGCGCTATCTGACGGACGCCGAGATCGACGCAGCGCGCGAAAAAGCCCTGCAGGTGATGAACACCTTCTGCAACGAGGGTTGATCGTGCCGCCGGCGGTGGGCTTCGCCGGCCTCGGCGCAATGGGCCGGGGCATGGCGCGCAACCTGCACAAAGCCGGTCTGCTGACCGCCCTCTGGAATCGGACCGCTGGGCGCGCGGCCGAGCTCGCCGTCGAGCTCGGCGTCACCCAGTCCCCGGACCCGGCAGCGCTCGCCGCGGGCTGCGAAATCGTCGTCATCTGCGTCTCCGCCGACGCCGACGTGCTCGCCGTCGTCGACGCCCTGCTGCCCGGTTTGCGGGCGGGTGCGATCGTCATCGATTCTTCGACGGTAGGTGCGGACACCGCGCGCGAGGCGGCGCAGCGGGTCGCCTCGCGGGGCGCGTCGTTTCTCGACGCACCGGTGAGCGGTGGTGTGGAGGGTGCACGCGACGGCACACTCGCGATCATGGTCGGGGGCCCCGAGCCGGCGTTCGATCGGGCGCAAGCGGTGTTCAAGGCACTCGGACGCGCGGTGATGCGTTTCGGTGATAACGGCGCGGGCCAGGCGGCCAAGGCCACCAACCAGATCATGTGCGCCGGGATCATCCAGGCGGTCGCTGAAGCGATGGCCTTCGCCCGGGCCGAAGGGCTGCCGCTGATGCCGCTCATCGAGACCCTGGGCAAGGGGGCCGGGTCGAGCTGGTACTTCGTGCATCGCGCGCCCAACATGGTACGGAACGCCTATCCGGCGGGCTTTCGTGTCCGCCTCCATGAGAAGGACCTCGAGATCTGCCGGGGCATGGCAGCACGTCACGGTGTCGCGCTGTCGGTCATAGAGGCGACGCTCGCCGATTACCGAGAGCTGATCGCGCACGGTCACGGTGACGAGGACATCTCGACGATCTTCCGCCTCAAGGACGCGCTCTTCACCGGCGACAAGACCACGGCACACGAACCGCCGGGATGAGCGTGCAGCCGCCCGCCCCCTCCGCGGCGGGTAGCGACCGCCCCGTCTACCTGCCCGACTTCTGCGCGGCGCGCGCGGTTCTCGCTGTGGTGTTGATCGCGGCGCTCCTGGCGCTGGTGCTCTCGCTTGCGCGACACTCGGTCGGCGGCCCGTTCTGGATCGATCTCGCGCGCACGTCGGCCTACCTGCTGGGCACGGTACTGCTGTGCGCCGCCGTGCTCTGCAAGTTGCGTCCCTGGCTCGCGCGACAGACGCCGCGCCGCGCCGCGCTGTGTGCGCTCTTGCTGATGGTCGGCACTGTGGCGCTGATGTCAGAGGCGGTGTACTGGCTCGGCGTCGTCGCGGCCAACCGGTCCGTCGTCGCGTCGAGCATTTTCCCGATCAGTCATGCGGCCTTCGTGCTGCCAAACCTGCTGATCGCGGCAATCGTTGGCGCGCTTACCCTGCGCTATTTCTACGTCGCCGACGAGTGGCGCCGCAGCGTTGAACTCGAGGCGCGCGCCCGAATCCGCGCGCTACAGGCGCGGATCCGACCGCATTTCCTCTTCAACAGCATGAACACGATCGCCGCGCTCACCCGCTCCGATCCCGCGCGGGCCGAGGAAGCCATCGAGGACCTTGCCGACCTGTTCCGCTTCAACCTGCGCGACGCGCAGGGCCAGATCAGCCTGCGCCAGGAGCTCGAGGTCGCGCGCATCTACCAGCGCATCGAACAGCTCCGGCTCGGCGAACGCCTCCACGTGCGATGGAAGGTCGCCGACCTGCCGGCGCGGGCGCTGATGCCGAGCCTGCTGCTGCAGCCGCTGCTCGAGAACGCGATCGGGCACGGCGTCGAGCGGCTGCCGGAGGGCGGGACGGTCACGGTCCAGGGCCGCACTGTCGGTGAAGCGGTCGAGATCGAGGTATCGAACCCCGTGCCGCCGGAGCCTCGTCCGGCACGCAGCGGACACCGGATTGCCCTCGACAACATCCGGCAGCGGCTCGAGCTCGCCTATCCCGGCCGCAGTGCGGTCGAGGTCGACGATGGCGGCGGTACGTTCCGCGTGCGCCTGCGATTCCCGCTGGTGCTGGACGAGACGGCCGGACCGCCGTGACAGCCGCCGGTCGTCCGGCGGAGAATGCCGACCCTGTCATGAGCCAGACCGACGCCACCCGCACGCCCAGAGCGATGCGTGCGATCATCGTCGACGACGAGCCGCCGGCGCGCGAGCGGTTGCGCCGTCTGCTCGAGGAGCTGCGCGAGGTCGCGGTAGTGGGCGAAGCGGCCAACGGGTTGGAGGCGCTCAGGCTCTGTGAGGAACTCGATCCTGACGTGGTCCTGCTCGACATCCGCATGCCGGGCATGGACGGGATCGAGGCCGCGCGACATCTCGCCGTGCTCGAGCAGCCACCCGCGGTGATCTTCACGACCGCATACGACCAGCACGCCCTCGAGGCCTTCGAGACCCAGGCGGTCGGGTACCTGCTGAAACCCGTGCGTCGCGAGAAGCTCGCCCAGGCGATCCGCCAGGCGGCTCGTCTCGCCGTACCGCAGCTGCTCAGGGTCGCGGAGCGCGCCCGGCTCGGACGTCGTCGGGCGCAGATCTGTGCGCGGCTGGGCGAGCACCTGCGGCTGATACCGGTCGACGACATCTACTACTTCGCCGCGGACCAGAAGTACGTGACAGTTCGCCACCGCGGCGGCAGCGACCTCATCGACGAGTCCCTGCGCGCGCTCGCGCTCGAGTTCGCGCCGGACTTCGTCCGCGTCCATCGCAATTCGCTGGTGGCGCTGCGACACGTGAGAACGGTCGAGCGTGGCATTGACGGTCAGTACGCCGTGAGGCTCGCGGATTGCGACGCGATGCTGGCGGTGAGCCGCAGGCACGCGACCTCCGTGTTGCGCCTGATCCGCAGCGGCGCTCCATCGTGAGCCAGGACATGAACGACAGCAAAGAACCTCGACCGACCACCGCGGGCGCAGAGCTGAGCGTCGAGCGGCGTTTCTGGGTGCGAGTGGGCGGGCTGACACTCGCTGCCCTGCTCGCGTGGCTGGTCTGGCAAATCGTCGCACCGTTGTGGCAGCCGCTCGTGTGGGCTGCGCTGCTCGGCGCGCTGCTCGCGCCGTGGAATGCTCGGCTCGCCAAGCGGCTCGGCGGCCGGACGATCGTCGCCTCCGCCATCACCCTCGCAGTGACGGTGCTGCTCTTCGTCCTGCCGCTGGCCGGGATTGCAGGCGCGGTGGCGGCGCAGGCATCGCAGCTCGCAGGGCGGCTCGAGCAATACGTCCCGGATGGAGCGGGCGGGCAACCACTCGACCTGTCACAGGTGCCGATGCTCGCCCGGCCGCTCGCCTGGATCGGTGATCACACCGGCATCTCGCTGAAGCAGATCGAGACCTGGCTCATCGCCGGAGCCAGAAACGTCCTGGAGGCGCTGGTGTCCTCGAGCGGCGCGGTGGTCCTGGGCGCGGTCGGCACCATCGTGAGCTTTCTCCTGATGCTGTTCGTGCTGTTCTTCGTGCTGCGCGACGGGCCCGCGCTCGCAAACAAGGTGGTGGGAATGCTGCCTATCGAGTCGCGCCGTCGCACACGGCTCTGGCAGCACCTGCAGGACGTAACCCGCGCCGTCTTCATGGGTATCGGGCTCACCGCGCTCGCCCAGGGCTTCCTCGTCGGGATCGGGTTCTGGATCGCGCACCTGCCCTCACCGCTGGTGTTTGGCGTGATCGCGGCGCTCTTCGCGCTGATCCCGGTCATCGGCACCTCGATCGTGTGGGGTCCCGGTGCGCTCTATCTCGCCACCCAGGGCGCATTCGGACACGCGATCTTTCTCGTAGTCTGGGGCGTGCTTGTGGTAGGCACCGCGGACAACGTGCTGCGACCGCTGCTGATCTCCGGGCGCGCCGATGTGCCTACGCTTGCTGTCTTCATCGGCGTGGTGGGCGGACTGTCGGCCTTCGGCTTCATCGGACTCTTCCTGGGCCCCATCGTTCTCGGCCTGCTTATTGCGCTGTTCCGCTACGAAGCCGAGATGCGCTCGCCGGGAGGCGACGCTGGGCCGGGCGCTTCCTGACGCGCGTGGCGCAGCGCATGCGCATCGCGACGCGCCGGAGCCGGCTCGCGCTCTGGCAGGCAGGTCACGTCGCCGAGCTCCTCAGGCAGGCGCATCCGGACATGACGGTCGAGCTCGTGGCAATGACCACGCAGGGCGACCGCGTGCGCGATCGGCCGCTGGCAGACGTTGGCGGAAAGGGGCTGTTCGTCAAGGAGCTCGAACTCGCGATCGCCGAGGGAAGGGCGGACATCGCCGTGCACTCGATGAAGGACGTGCCGAGCGAGCTGCCGCCGGGGATGACGATTGCCGCGGTGCTGCCGCGCGCCGAGCCGCGCGATGCCTTCGTGTCGCGGAAATACCAGCGGCTCGCGGAGCTCCCCGCGCGCGCACGGATCGGCACGTCGAGCCCGCGACGCCAGGCACAGCTGCGGCAGCTGCGGTCGGATCTCGCGGTCGAGCTCCTTCGCGGCAACGTGGACACCCGCCTGGCTCGTCTCGACGAGGGCGCGATGGACGGAATCCTGCTCGCCTGCGCAGGGCTCGAACGGCTCGGCCTCGCCGGCCGGATCACGGAGATGCTCGACGCGGAGTCATTCGTGCCGGCCGTTGGCCAGGGAGTGATCGGAGTCGAATGCGCCGCGGCCGACGCCGAAGGCCGTGCGGCCGCGGCCGCGCTGCACGATCCGGCCACGGCGCTGCGCCTCGCGGCGGAGCGCGCCTTTGCCGAGCGGCTGCATGGCAGCTGTCATTCTCCGATCGCCGCGCACGCTGTGCTCGAGGGCGAAGGACTTCGGCTGTCCGCCTTCATCGGCTCTCCCGATGGCCGGGAGGCGTATCGCGACCGCATCGAAGGCCCGTCTGCCGGTGCCGCCGGACTCGGTCTTGCCCTCGCGGAGCGCATGCTCGAGGCCGGTGCCGCCGCGCTGCTCCATCGGCTGCGCCGCACGGCCGGTCCGACGCCGTGAACGACGCGCTCGCCGGGCACACGGTCGTCGTCACACGCCCGGCGCGGCAGTCGACCGGCATCGCCTCGGCGCTGCGGGCGCTCGGTGGGCAGGTGGTCGAGTTTCCGGCGATCCGCATAGAGCCGATCGAGATGGATGTGGCGTCGATCGTGCCCGACGATTTCGACTGGCTCATCTACACCAGCGCGAATGCCGTCGCCTTCGCTGCCACCCGCATCGCAGCACCGGCGCAGGCGCGGGTCGCGGCGATCGGCCCGGCGACGGCGCAGGCACTCAGGCGCGCCGGCATCCGCGTCGCGGCACAACCGGAACGTGGCGCGGATTCGGAAACCTTGCTGGCGCTCCCCGCCTTCGCGACGCCGCGGGGCCTGCGTGTCCTCATCCTGCGCGGTACCGAAGGCAGAGACTATCTGCGCCGCGAGCTCGAGCGTCGTGGCGCCGCGGTGCAGGTAGTGGACCTTTACCGGCGCGTGCCGGTGACGCCAACGCCGACGGCCATTCGCGAGCTCGCCACGGCGCTCGCGACCGGCACCGCGGTGATCGCCGTCACCAGCATCGACGTGCTGCGGGCACTGGTGCGGATCGTGCCGACTGAGCTGGAAGCGACTCTTCGCGCCACCGCGCTCGTCGTCCCGGGGCCGCGGGTCGCGGCAGCAGCTCGCGAGCTTGGCTGGGACGGTGAGCTGATCGAGGCCGCAAGCGCGGAGGATTCCGCGATGACAAGCGCGCTGGTCGAGCGCGCGCGGGTCGCGAGACCGGCAAAGGGCGCGTGATACGATCCGGGCTCGCACCGAGCTCGTCGCCGCGCCGATGTCCGCAGATATCGAAAGCCTCACCGTCGAAAGCGCTGCGCGCCGAACCGGCGGGGGCGGCAACCCGACGGCCGTGGCGCTCGCTGCCATTGCGCTTCTGCTTGCCGCGGCCGCGCACTGGCGCGTTAACCGCGCCGGTGACCGGATCGACGGCCTGAACGCCGATCTCGCCGAGCTCAGTGCGCTGCAGCAGCGATCGTCCGAGCGGGTCCACGCCCTGGCCACTCAACTCGAGACATCGAGTGCCGCGTTGCGCGACGAGCTCGCGGGCTTGCGCGTGATGCCGGCGCAGCTGGCCGAACTCGGCAGCGCGGTCGAGGAACTGAGCGCGCGCACGGCGTCGCCGCAACGGGGATGGGCGCGCTCCGAGGCACTGTACCTTCTCGAGCTCGCGCAGCGACGTGTCGACCTGGAGCGCGACGTTCGCACGGCGATCATCGCCATGGAATCCGCCGATGCACGGCTGTCGACGCTCGGCGATCCGGCGCTCGGAGAGGTTCGCCGGTTGCTCGCGGCGGAGCTCAGCGCGCTGCGCGCGGTGCCTGAGCCCGATCTGCCACAGCTTGTCGCGCGCCTCAAGGCCGTGGAACAGGCGGCGGCCCGGCTTCCGATGCAGGGCGTATCGCTCGCGCCGGCGGAGCCGACCGGGGCCAGTGACGGCGAGGGTTCCGGCATCTCGCGCCTGATGCATCGCCTGGGCGAAGCCTGGCGCGGACTCTTCTCCCTGCGTCGCGTCGATCCGGCCGGTTCGACGGTTGTAACGCGCGAGGTCGAGGCGCTGCGCCGCCAGC